>CAYMXK010000014.1:2031-26061 GCA_964393915.1 uncultured Prolixibacteraceae bacterium | reverse complement strand
GGAATACGGCCGGGCAATGATACTTTGTTTGCCAGGTTCAGTTTCTTCACCAATTGCTCTAACTTCCTTTTTTCTATCCCTTCCCCGATAAAGGTTATATGGAAATCCTCGCCATTAAACGCGTTATTAATGGCTTTTATCAGAATATCGGGATGTTTCCGGGGAATCAGCACTCCGACAAAAAGGAAATTCCTGATACCCTTTTCAAATGTACGTTCGTGTGGGTTGACATTATTGACGGGAATTCCGGAGTGACAAAGAAAAGATGAACCCACTTTGCCATACAGATGTTCAAATTTATTTTTTATATCGTTGGAACGGAACCCCCAGACGTCAATGGAAGCAACAATGTCCTTTAATTTGTCACCGCACATTTTACCAATAATCCGGACATCTGAATGGATAACCAGGCAGGTTCGGGCATTGTATCGTTTTCCTAATTCAGAAACCTGCAACAATTGCGGGTTTGCCCAGTGCCCGATAACAATATCCGGCCTGAAATTCATCGAATCGATGAGGCCCACAATCCTGTTGAGTTGAGTCGTTTGAGTTTTCCGGGAAAAGAGTGAGAATGGAAACCTTTTAAACATCGGCAGCCTGTAAACAGCAACATTGTCAATCATATAATTCCTGTCTCTTGTATGCCCTTTGGTGCCGAAAGTAAAATCATAATATCTGGATATAATGGTTTTAAATGCATTGATCAACAGGTAGACCCACCAATGGTAGTACTTTTTGTTGTGAATTACCTTGACATTGTACCCCTGAGCTACCCATTCCCTGGCAAAATAATGGACAACAGGTGTAACGTCATCGGTAAAGTCATCGGCTGGATAGACAGATGTTAACAGCAAAATATTCTTCATAATAAGGGGTAATAGAATTGTAATTATAAAATGCGTCAATAAAGCCTGTGGAAGGTCAAAATTCAAATAGAGGTTTTATCCGTAATTTTGAGAATTTACTTCTTCATAGAGCCGGGTAATTGTTTTAAACTCAGCTTTTCTTTTTTTTCCCGCTTTAATCAGGTTCAAGAAAGCTCCTTCATTAATCGGATTTTTAGGGTGCCCTATCAAAACAAAAGTGTCCCTTTCTTTGAATTGTTGATCGATATGATTCAGGAAAGAGTTATGAAGCCCGGAGTCAAAAAGAAAAAAATCCCAGGTGAAAGCCTCTTTTTCCATCAGAAACTTAATTTTACCCCAAAGCGACTTTTCTGCCAGTTTTGATTTTGACAGGATTCCTGCAGATGACTTATTATTAAAAAACATCGATTTTAAGCGGTGAATGCTAAAAAACTTTCTCCATCGGGGTTTTACCAGGGCGAAAATCGGGATTTCAAGGATTTCACGGTGATTCTCCGACTTTTGTGTAATATCTTTTGGACTTGCCCACCAGTAATCAAGGTTATTGGGCACATTCCGGTAATCGTAATTTGACAAATCGCCTGTTTCATAACCACCGGGATAAACAGAGCTGTCGATTTTTAACCCTTCCTTTTTCATTGCATTGTATATTTCATCAGAAGGCATGATGTTATATCCTCCTGCCCGTAATGCGATGCAATTATAAGTCGGTACAACCGGACGAATCAGGTTTTCGATGGTAGTTTTTCCCTCCTTAAGCAAAGTTTCAATATTGTGCCCCTCTTTTTCGTGAAAACCTCCCAACCTCCAGCTTGAAAGATCAACATTCCATTTATGATTCTCGTATCTCGCTCCTACCCATTGCGGATGGATGTGCAACTGGATATCATGCCCGTTAACTGCAGCTTTTTGAAGCTGCTTTTCTATTGCAGCTATAGGATCCTGGGTATATCCCATGTTGTTGTTTTTCCACTCCTGTTTCAGTTTAAGGTATTCAACAACCTCAAAAAATATAGTGGTTTTTATGTTGTGCCGATCGCAAATATTCAATAATCTTTCAGTAGGAACTATCATGTGTTCAAACACATTGCCTGAACCGTCGCCAAACAGTTCATAATCAAAAGTGAGAATAAAATTCATTCCTGGATTTGAAAAATCGATTCGCCGTTATTCTTGAAAATCCGTTCCGTTTTTTTACTTGAAAAAGCCCCATAATATTTAATCATCTTAAGCCCTTCTATAAATCCGATTTTTTCAATAGATTTAATTGAAGCAATATTTTTTGCACTTACCGATGTAAGAAAATACTCAATTGATTTCGGTGCATTCATGATCTGAAAGTGTTTTTGTGCCTGGTTGATTTTATTTCCCCTCAACGATCGGTCTACGAAAGAAGGCCCTGTCCAGCATTTATTGTGTGAAAGGTTTATTTTGTACGAGCCGTGAACCCGATGCGAATGATAATGCGACCAGGTAAAGGAGACCGGACGTGAAAACCGGAACCCGATTATCGCGAGGCTTCCTTTATTCAGCCACCTGTTATAATCCAATGTTTTAATCCGATCAAGATTAACCTTTTCTAAATCAGCAGGATTATCAATTTCAACAAAATTAATTTCCGGTATCTTTATAGACTTGTTGTAATTTTTCCGGTGCAAAAAATAAAATATAGTTTCAGACTTATAATAATATATTTTCTTAAACCTGATACGGGCATAATTCAATACTGCCTGGAGACCTGCACTCTGCAGATATATGAAGAGCTTTTTAATCATATGTTTTATTTAACAAATTGGTAAAAGAACGGTCTTAAATCTCGAAAATCCAGAATGTCATATTTTGAAGTAAAAAACTGAGAGAGATTTTCGACATCCTTATTCTGAACCCGGGCTTTAATATCGCGGGCAATATTTATCCAGGAAATTGTCCCGGGTTTCCCTTTCAATACAGGGGGATGATCAATGTTCTGGTACAGCTCATGCAGATCACTGAATTTGTGAGCAAAAGCGCTGTGTAATCCACAGGTGCGTGTATTTATCTCGATAAAATAAAGTTCTTCGGTATTCAGGTCATACATAAATTCAAACTCGCAAAATCCGGTGTACTGAGTTTCTTCAAAAAATGCCCTGCACTTTTGGGTGATCATTAAAGAGATTTTTTCATCATCAATTTCTTTCAAAAAGGATGTAATTCCAATCTTTAACCGTCTTTCCTGGTAACAGAGAAATGTAGCCTTAATATCGCCCCGGAACAGATAAGCCTGCAAGGAAATGTCTTTGAAATTTTTGATGGTAATAAATTCCTGCACCAAAATGTGCTGGTAGTTATTTTTATCTATCCTTGCAATAAAGGAGGTCAGACTCTCTTCTGTATCAACTTTTTTTGTTTTAAAAAACAGGGGCACTTCAACATTGCGCTTTAATATTACCGGAAATTTCAATTCCCCTTTTTCATAATCTATTAATAACGTGTGTTTTGCGCACTTCAATCCTTTTGTTTGTGCAAAATCATACATCATTTTTTTATTCGATAACACTTTAATTAAAGGATAGGGGCCCGATTGCACCTCACAGATTTCATATAACCCGGGAAAACTGGCCAGCACCAATGTCAGCAGCTCGCCCGATGTTATTATACAATTTAGTTTGTCATCATAATTACTGACAATCCCTGCAATGTGGTCCTTTAATTCTTCAACAGAACCGAACAGATATTTTTCCCCGTATTTACTTCCATACCCAACTGCCTTTTTTGTATTTGTAAAAGCAATTACCCTGAACCCGGCGCGCGCCAGTAGTCTTAACATGGACAAACCCTGAGGGGTCAGACCGATTAAAATAAATGGTTTCATATTTACCTCTGCAATTTATAGCTCCATTTTTTTGCCCACCAACCCGGAAAAATCAATCTCAGGTGTATGGTAAAATAATGGAAAACGGCAGGTACAATACCAATGTATTTTCTTTGAAACATGAATGTTGATTTAGGTCTTCCCCCGAGTGGACTTTTAAAACTTTTTAGCCGTACAAGTAGCGGATATCGGGGATTACACCACCGGGGCAAATCCTTATTCCGTTCACATACACCAACAAAACCGGAACTGATAAATGATTGTATACCTGCTTTTTTCGCCTTCAGTCCGTAGTCGAAATCACCCTGGCCGTGATGAAATTTCGGATCCAGAAAACCTACCCGCTTAAAAACAAACGTAGGAACAAGAACCACATTCCCGTTAAAATATTCACATTGCTGTATGTCCCCGTTCGGCGTTAACTCTATTTTTTTTGTCAGGCTGTTATACCCGCTGTAAGTAACCATTCCGTTTTCTGACTGGCAAACTCCGGCAATAATTGCATTGTGGGCCCCTTCTTTCCGGGAATCCTTCAAAAGGATCTCAAATGATTCATTTTTTAAAATTACATCGTCATTTAACCACAAATAATAATCGTAATCAAATTTTTCAGCGGCATTTTTCCATGCCAGGTTCATGCCCTTGTTCCAATATAAATTTCCATCTCCCCGGATTACGGTTACCTGAGGGAAATGTTTTTTAACCGCCTCTCCAGTTCCATCGGTCGAACCGTCATCAACCAAAAAGACTTCAATCTCATACCCTGTGGGCAATGTAACGCCAAACAGGGAATGCAGGCAACTCAGCGTTTTTTCCCGCCGGTTATGGCAGGTAAGAAGCACAGCGATATTACTGGTTTTATCTTTCATTGTTATTGAGCCGGTTTAATTTGAGCATATATACCGGGGAAATCTTTTTTAAGATATTCCAGGTACCTGACATATCTACTATCAAAAATACCCCGGGCCCACAGTTTTACTTCAAGGTTGTTCATTTTACGAAAAGAAACAGACAAACAGGCTCCAATCAATAACCAGATTGTAAAATCGTTCATCCCAAAGCTGGAATAATCTTCCACCCATGCATAGGCCCATCGTGATGCTACAAAAAGGCCCAGAAGTTTACTGTATATGTTGTTGGATTGGTAAATTGCCAATGTAGAGGCTTTATAAAAAACAAGAAAGTAGAGCAAGACCCCGATGATACCCATCCATGTAAATATATTTGGCACATTTGCTTCATTCCTGTATCGTTCGTTCCTTCCGGATATTTCCTCGAAAAATTTTGCGAAAACAACCGTTTCGTTTCCCCGTGCCGGACTGCGTCCAAGAATCCAATAGTTGTATTTTTGAGCAGATTTCAAAACCTCCCTGTATATAAATGTCCGGGAGTCTTGTGTTATGTCTTGCTTTTTTACTAATCCTTCGGCTGTTGTCGTTTCTGCAACATAGTCTATCTTCAGATACTGGTCGATCTTAAAAACATTAAAAGTTCCGGAAACCCCCAATAAAAAAAACAACCATGGAGCAACAATGAGAACCGCGTATGCAGTTTTAACTATTTTATCGAATGCTATAAAAAAACGGGTATAATAAAGCAATAACAGAATTAAAGGTACCCCGAATTTAAATATAAAGCTCCTTGTTCCTGTAACAATACCATCGACAAGGACTATTAATGCGAGAAATATCAATATTAACTTCCAATGTAGTTTTAATCCTGGTACAAACAGAATCAAAAAAGTGATGGGAAATAGAAAAATGCCTTTGGACATAAATACTCCCTGGTAAATAATAAGAAGCAGGGAAACAGGCAGGGCAAATTTTATAAAAAACGACAATATGGATTGCAGTCTCTCTTTATTTGACGCTACATAAACAACAACGAGAATGAGCAGGTCAAAAATACGCCCGACCAAGGTTTTGTAATCCCAATAGTTTTCAGCCATAAATATTCCCCGTATAAGGCTAAAAACAATCCAAACCAGAAACACATCTATAATACGAAAATGCCGCTTGTTTTCAGGTTCAAAATATAAAAAGCGCGCTGTAATAAAAATAATCAAAACCATAGCCTGAATCAGCCACCATACGGCAGTGCTGCCAAGAGGAGACAAGGTGAACCGCTGAAACGAATATATTGCAATTGGCAAAATAGAAAACGCTAATAATTTTGGTAAAATATATTTAAGCATATAACTATTTTTTTTGAATCATTTTCAGATAAATCTGGTAAAGATCAGAAGCGTTCCGGTTGCCATCGTGACGTATTGCTGCAGTAACCCTCGCATTCTCCGAGATCTTCAAAGCCAATTCATCATCCCCAAATATTCTGCAGATGTTGGATGCAAGCATCTCAGCTTCTTCAAAACGGTGCAGCAGTCCGTTCTTGCCGTGTTCAATCATGTCGGCAACGCCTCCAACATACGATGCCAGGCAGGGAACTCCCAACAACTGGGCTTCGCCTACAGAATTGGGACTGTTTTCGATAGCTGAGGCACAAACTGAAATATGGGAGTCGAGAAACCTGCGGCACATTGCTTCTTCCGACAAAAAGCCTGTAAATTCTACATGCCCTGATAGGTTGTGTTTTTTTAATAACGAATTAATTAAGTTTCCATATCCGTTTATCCTTATGCCTCTGTTTGAAAAGTAATTTGTTCCGGCAACATATACTTTCGTTTCAGGATAATGCTTCACCACTATCGACAAGGCTTTGATTAACTGATGAAAACCTTTGATGGGGTATTGCGCCTGGCTCACAAAAATGCTGTATTTGGTACAATCCTGAACTGACCATTGATTATTATAGAATGAGGGCCTTAATGTTTCGTTACAAAAATGGTAGGTTGCCTTTGGATTTATTGCCCAGGTATGATCGCGGTCCCACGAAGTTCTTCCAATTATGTGGTTGATGTCTTGAATGAGTAATCTTTCATAATTTCCTCTTTTTCGCATATTCCTGCGTTTTGAAAAAAATGTGTCTCTTCTTACCAAATCCCTTAGTGTAGTATATTTTATCAGATCGTTATTACTGATTCCCCCATAATAATAACGTTCATAAACACTAACCAGTCCCTGAATAGACAATACCACTTTTGAAGGGCCACACGCTTTAACGAATGAATATGAATGTAAATATTCAGATCCGTGAATGTGTATAACATCCGGGTTAAAAGTTGATTTTATTTGTTGCCAGTATTCCTTTCCGTCTATGTTTGACCTGAACTTACCGGGAAGCAGGTAATGGGTTACCTGGTTTAAAACTAACTTTTTCAATTCGTTGCCTTTATAAAAAGATACCACTCCCAGTTCTATGTCGCTGTTTTGTTCAAGCAAAGAATTTGCAGCAGAAATTACCCAACCTTTTGCTTTAGTTTTCAATTTTAATTCATCTGAAACCTCAGGGAAAGGAGAAGTGGTTATCCAAAGAACTCTCATTTATAAATGTTTTTTATTTTCGCAAAAAGGAAATTGAATCAATTAATTTTCAAACTATGCCAGCTTCCCAATTCCGTGGAAATATTACAATGTTATTTATTCCAGATACCTTTGGCTGTCTGGTTCAATAACTTATAAGTCTGGGTGGGTTGTATAACTGCCCCTATTAAGTGCGTACAAATAATCGCCATCACAATACCGGTACTGTTGTTGAATAAATTACCAAACACATAAATCAAAATCAGATAAACCATGATGCCCAGAAATGTCAGCGAAACAGTCAGTTTCAATTTGCCGATTCCGTTAATAAAGCTGGAATATGGGGCAATTGCAATTTGCATAACCGAATAAATGCCCAATGTAACGGAAAGGCTCATCGGTATTTTTATATCATCGCCTACCCATATTTTGTAGGCCCAATTGCTAATCACAACCATAAAAACAATACCAAATGAAAAAAGCAGTGAAATTGCGTTCAGTTGTTTCAGCGTTTTTTTCATCCAATTGAAGTCCGATTTGGCATAAGCATCAGTTATGGCCGACCATATAGGGCTCATAACGATTGAAAATACCATAACCGGGATCTGAAAGTATTTGAATGCGATATTAAAAACAGCTACTTCGGCAGGGCCATAAAACTGGGCAATAAAGATATTTGAAGTGGAGAAAACAATTATATATGCTACCTGCAAAAAGAAAAACTTTGCGCCTAAATTAAATAAGATATTACTGAGTTTAAAATCCACCGTTTTTATTGATGGCTTTAATGATTTATAGCGTGTTTTGAACGATACTAACGAAACAACAACAAACATCAACACCGGTATTGCACTGATAATCGTGCCCAGCAAAACCAAATTGCCATTTAAAGTAATCCTTGTCAACAGTAAAACAATCAGGAACGAAAGCAGGTTCCCGCCGGTCGTCATCATTTTTGTTGCCGATGGTTTTTGGTCGGCCAGGTAAATTACAGAAATCAGGTGGACAATAAAACGAAGAACAAAAAACGTAAAAACAATCGATGTTAATAAATAGAGCTCGTGATTATCAATTGTTGTCGTATTAAGAATTGAGTTCCAGTTTAAAAAGAAATTGCTTATATGAAAAACGACAAGAACAACACTGAAAATACAAATTAAAATGGCATAAGTTGTACTTACATATTTTTTCCCCAAAACCAGATTATTCGTTGCCAGTGCTTCGCCCAGTTTGTTTCTGAGCCCGTTGCCCAATCCTATATCGAAAAAACTAAACCACCCTAATATGGAAGTCAGGGTTATCCATATCCCGTATTTTTCCTGAGTAAGGTAATCCAGCAGCAATGGCACATAGAGTAATCCGATTAAAACGCTGATTACCTGAATAAAAAATGAATAGCCTATCTGTCTTTTTGCCTTTGCGCCCCTTGTTTTTCCTTTAAAAGAACCGATAAGATTTTTTAATTGCATATTCATCGAAAGTAACCACTAACACGCATTTTCCTGAATGACTTGTAAACTACATAAACAAGCACCGTTGGCATGGCAAAAATTGTTTTTATTATTCTATCAGAATTTATTTTTTCTTTAAGGTAGTTGCTAAATATATTATCTTCTTTTGTGAATGCATCAACTTCATTTTTTTTGGCAATCGACTTTAACTGAACAAGTGCCCAAAAAGCGTTCAATTCGGCTTTCCTTTTAATTGCAGGATCCTCTGCTTTTTTCTTCAGGATAACATCATAAATATAAGGCAATGTAAAACTGTATCGTAATATGTTATTTTTTGAATCCTGCATGCTGTGTTGTCGGAATTGGTACAATATCCTGGAATCACCATAAAACGCAAATTTGTCCGCATTATCATAAACCCACACCCAGTCATTGCTGCCTGCATATTTGGTATAAAAACCATTAAATTTCGAACGCCTTATAGAGCTGTTCAGGTATGGGAAACCCAATTTGTATTTTATTCCATATTCTATTACTTTTTGACCGTTCTCCATGTAACCAAATGGGAAAACATGCCGGTGCGGAAGTCTGCCCCCAGGAGTTTTTCGAACGAAATCCGTAAAAAACACATCGATATCCGGATGTTTTTCCCATGCTTTAACAAACGACTCGACATAAACCGGCGATAAAACATCATCATCCTGTAGAGTCATTACATACTCAGTATCTGCAAGTTCAAAGCAACGATTGAAATTTGCGTTCATACCAACATTGGTATCATTCCTGAAGTAGGTTATTCCTTTCTTCTCGCAGATATCCCTAAAATAATCATGTGATGAACAATTGTCCACAACGATAATTTTGCAATTTACGGTTTGGTTAACCGCACTTTCGAGGGCTTCCTGAAAATATTCCTTCCTCTCGTAAACGGGCATTGCTATGGTCAATAATTCTGTATATTTCATTGTGTGTTCTATTTTGTTTAAAATTATTGCCGGTCTAAATAGTTGTGTAGTGCTGAAATGATGGTTTTTGCTGCTTCCTCCGAAACAATACGGATTGCATTGGAGTTCCAGTGCGTATCATCCAGGTGGTACAGCAACTCGTTGTTCGATTTCCGGTAATCGTTATATAGCTTTAATGAATTAATCGTTTTTACATTCTCTGCCCGCAGCATTGAGTCCAATTTTAAAATATAGCCGGGTTGTTCTTTAAAGGGTACAAACTCGTAATAAACGGTTGCTTTATTGGGCATAGGAATAAAAAGAAATTCAATTCCCAATGAATCACAGTATTCCTTATAAGATACAATAATGTCATTTGTGCGTTTTAAATCGGTAGTAAAATCCTTCACCATATTAACATCGTGCCTGTTATTTTCTTCATTAAAGAAAAACATGTTGCTTCCTTCAATACCGGGAATACCATCCCCTTTTTGGCTGGACAACCTGGCGTGAACCCAATTTTTCGAGTAATGTCTTAGAGATTTATCTAAGAAAATGCTCAGGTGTGAAGAAACTGATTTGCCTTTTATTTTTTCTTTTATCTCCGATTTTAATCCGCCTGGTTCCCTGTAATATTTCATGGGTCGTGGCACATATCTTTCTGATTTTAAATAAACCACCATTTTCGGTTTCGTAATCGTATTCGATTTCAGGTAATTATCGAGTTCTGGAAATTCAGCAGGTGCAATACTATAGATTTTCATCAGTCCATCCAGCTCTGCAAAAAGCATATTTGCAATAATCGAATCCTGTGTTACGGCGCAACCGGCGGCAAACGAATCTCCGACTATCAAAATATCAGGATCTTTAATATAAGTATTGTTCCGATTCCCCAGCTCATCGGTTATCCATGTTTCCTCCATTTTTACTGCATATTTTGTGTGATGGCACAACTGTCCAACAGATATCATCCGGAGTTCCGAATTGGGATGAAAAGTACGGTCTAAATGGAAAGCCGTTTGAAAGTCGAGAGCTTCCCACGGTCTGTAGGTAAAAGCAAACGATGGCAGCAAACCCTCGATAATAACCCAGATCAGTAAAGGAATAGTAAATACAATTGTTGTTATAAAAAACCTTTTCATCTTAAAACTGGAAATAGATAAACTGTTGTTGTGAGCCGCTTAAAAAAGCAACAGACGCTATCAAGGCATAGTAAAAACCCCAGCGGACCGGCCTATACCATTTAACACCCAAATTAGCAATGGCGTATTCACCTTCACGGCCTGCCCATTCAATCAGAAAAAAAATACCAACCAGTAAAATCAATACAATCGGGTGTAAGCCGGTCCCTGGAAAATCGACAGGGACTTTAAATAACGATAGCGAAAAAAGATTGCTGATGTAAGAAAAAGCTTCGCCAATATTTGCTGCCCTGAAAAATATAGTGGTTAAAGCAACCAAAAGAAACAGCCATATCATACCGGTCACTTCTTTTAACGTTGGAATCATTTTCCCTTCTGCAACAACTCTATTCCTGTTTATTGAACCCATAATAATGAGCGGTATAAAATAGAGCCCGTGCATAACCCCAAATACGATAAAGGTAAGATTAGCCCCATGCCATAATCCAACCAATAGAAATGTAAGGACAACAGATATTATTAATCCGATTTTTTTATATTTTCTCAGAACAAAGGTTAAAGGAGTAAAAACATAATCCATCATCCAGGTAGTGAGCGAGATGTGCCACTTTTTCCAAAAATCGCTGATGTTGGTCGAAAAAAATGGAAAAGCGAAGTTGTTTATAATTTTAATGTTTAACAGTTTTGACACGCCGCAGGCCATATCTGTGAATCCTGAAAAATCGGCATATAGGCTGATAAGATAGAGTATTGCCCCGATAAATAAAATGCTTCCGGCCATGTTGACGTGATTGGCGAAAATAACATCTACAACAGATGTCAGGTTATCGGCAATAACAACCTTTTTAAATAATCCCCATAAAAACTGCCTTAAACCGTCAACCGCCACGCTGTAATTAAACTCGCGCTTTATTTGAATCCGGGGTAGAAAATGTTGTACCCTTTCTATCGGACCAGATAAAATTTTCGGAAAATAGGCGAGATAAGTAAAAAAGCTTAACAGATCGTTTGTGGGTTCAATAACCTCATTGTTCACATCGATAAGGTATCCGATCAACTGAAATGTAAAAAAACTGATCCCTAACGGCAACAGGATATGAAATGGGGTGAAACCTAAATTGCCGCCACTGTAATTAAATAATGTTACAAAACTCTGAACAAAAAAATTGAAGTATTTGAAATACAACAAAATGCCTACATTGAAAACTATACCCGAATAAAAGAGCAGTTTCCTGCCCCCGCCTTCTTCTTTTTTTGCTATGGTTTTAGCGAGATAAAAATTCACAAAGCCTGAAAATGCCAGAAGGGAAATAAACTTCCAATCGGCCAAACAATAAAACACAATACTTGCGATTAATAAAAGGGTATTTTGTGTTTTAAAATTTTTACTGAACACCAACCAATAAAGCAAAAAAACAATTGAAAAGAACAGTGCAAATCCTGTAGAATTGAAGACCATAATAAAATCAGACCGTAATTAGTGTAATTTTTGATTGAATTAAATCAATCAGTGTTCCCATGTTTTTGAGTTTGTTTAATTCTTTAAGTTTAAATTTTATATTGAATGCTTCTTCAATATCAGTTATTATGGCCATATGGGTTAAAGAATCCCAGCCATCTACATCGGCAGCTGTTAAATCATCTCTCATCTCAAACCTATCATGCTTTAAAACCGAAACAATAATCTGACTTAACTTTCCTAAAACTTCACTTTTTTCCATAGCCTTAGTCTCTTATAGTTTATATACTTTCTTCATTTTCAATTATTTCAAAGTCATCCGAAATTAATATGTCACTGTTAAACCTTAACAGGACAATTTCTTCATCAATCTTGTGGATCCCTGTTTCCGGGTGGGATTTTAAGTAAGCCTTTATGGTGTTTTCGTCCGGAACTTCCGCACGCCATATTTTGAATTTCCCGTAGTATGCACCTTGATAGGGATACGATACCGCCCGAATAAGATTCAGTGCTTCCGTAACGGTTTTCGCAAAATCAATTTCCCTGTCTTTTGTTTTTAAACTTCCAAAATAACTTGTCTGGAGGTTGTTCTGTTCAACTGGTTCAAATTTATTATCTGCAATAATATCAATCGCATCTGTAACTATCTGTTTATAGACTTCCAGCATTTTAAACTGAAAATCGAAAATGTAATCGTCTTTGCCAATGGGTATCGGTACCTGAATTAAAATATTGCCTGTATCGACCGATTCTTCAATGTAGTGGACGGTAACTCCCGATTCCGGATCCCCGTGAATAATTGCCTGGTGTTGGGGTGAAAGCCCCCTGTATTTTGGGAGAAGGGATGGGTGTACGTTAATGGCCCCTTTCCCGGGAATGGAGAAAATTTCCTTTTTTAATATCTTCCGGAGATGAACGGATACGAGTAAATCGGGTTGGGCCTTCTCCATCAGATCTTTTACAAGACCGGAGTTTACATCCTTTTCCCGAATAAATTCAATCTTATTTTGTTCTGCAATGCTTTGAAGTCTGTTGTGGTTATTGTTGCTGTATAAAGGGCAAACAATCAGCAAAACATGGTGGTTTTTATCCAGTAACGACTGAAGTACTGTTGCAGTAAAAACATCTTCCCCAAAAAGTACAATGTCCATAACTACTTATTTATTTCCCCTGTAAGGGCTCTTCTGTCAATTTTCCCATTCGTATTCAACGGAAATGGTTTTATAAAGTGATATTGTGTAGGAACCATATAAGTCGGAAGTTTTGAAGTCATATAATTCTTCAGGTCATTAACATCAACCTTATTCGACTCCAGCACAATTGCAATTTCGTTATTCCCGGCCTTGTTGGGTACCGCCAGGGCTACCAATGCCGTTTGCCCGTTAATGGCCTTTTTGGCATGAAACTCTACTTCCGACAGTTCAATTCTGAAACCCTGGATTTTCACCTGGGAGTCTTTTCTGCCCACATAATCGATATTGCCGTTTGGTCTCTGAATACATAAATCGCCGGTTCGGTAAAAGCGGGTATCGGCACCCATGTAATTTATCGAAAAGAACTGCTCTTCATTGAGCCGGGGATTAATAAAATAGCCAGGTGTCAACTGCAGTCCTGCCAGACAAAGTTCTCCTGCTTCATCTTCATCCGCCGGCAAGCTGGAATTATTGAAAACAACTGCCAGGTTGTTCAGCATGGGTTTTCCTATGGACAGAACTCCATTGTGGGAGTCGTTTTCAGCCTTTCTTTTAAAGGTATAATACGTACAGAATATTGTGTCTTCAGTTGGTCCGTAAACGTTGTCGATCCTTGCGTTTGGAACACATCCAGCCCATTCTTCGACAATCTGCTTATGCAATGCTTCTCCGCAAAACAGAGAGTATTTCATTTTAGGGCAATAGATTTCACTAAAATAGGGCCGCAGGTAATTGAGTATGGAAGGCACCATTAAGCCTACAGTCAGTTCTTTCTCATCCATTAATTCGAAAATGTAGCTATACTTGATTTTGTCTTTGGGAATAGTATAAACGCAGGCGCCTTTAAGCAAGGGAATAAGGTAGGACATTACCGACAAATCGAATGTGAGTTCGAACATTTGCAAACAACGGTCATTTTCGTTAATGTCGTAACCCATCGCCCAGAAGGCTTCCACAAATGCTGCCACATTTTTTTTTGTGATCATTACCCCTTTTGGGGTTCCGGTGCTTCCTGAAGTAAAAAATATATATGCCAGCTGGGTATCAAAATCAGAGTTTTTCACACAAGTCTCCAGCCAGTTAACTGATGCTTCAAAATCCGGCGACGGAAGGGCAACCGTTTCAGAAGAATTCAAAATGGTTTTAATGCCCACCTGATCGATTATATTCCGGTTCCGTTCCACAGGCGTGTCGGGGTTTAACGGAACGTACATTTTCCCGGTAAGCCAAATGGCAAAAATTGCAGCATATGTATCGAGGTCATCGTTTGCCACCAGGGCAATATCCGTTTCGGCAATATCTTTTAGCGATATTGCAATAGCCGCAATTCGTTGAATGAAAGTGGCATAAGAAAAATACTCTTCATTAATGCAAAAGGCATTATTTTGAGAATACTTTAATGTAGTATCCAAAAACTGGCCGACGATGTATTGATTAAACATGTTTTGTAATGTTTTCATTAGATATTGAGCCTACTCCGAAACGCCTTTTTCTGCCACTAAGACACAAAGTCACAAAGGATCCACCAAGATTATACAATTGAAATACAACACTTTGCACAACTTAATGATTTAATGACTAATTGACTAATTGGTATTTAAAATTTTTGACTTATCAGAGGGACTCAATTTCCGGTTAGCTGCAGTTGAAAAAAGAGGGAGAATAAATGTTCCCGGCATTTGCGCATTGGTAACCTCAACGAAATCAACGTTGCGGCTATATGCGTTTCAAAGCGGGTAATGTAAAGCCGGGAACAATTTGTTCTCCCTGTTGCAGTTAACAGTAACCTTTAGAAATTAACTCCCTCAGGTTATCTGCCAATACTTATCATGTGGCTTTCTTTCACAGCGCCATTCATAATGACAATAATGTACGCCCCATCAATGTATCCACGCACATTCAGGCCCAAGCTAACCAGAATATCTTTTTGCACATTCTGGTTAAACAGTGTTGCTTTTTTGTTTCCCATCGAATCGAAAAGTTCAACGGTTGCGTTTCCGTCAACAACTGGGACAAATTCGATCCTGGCATTGTTCTTAACCGGATTGGGATTAACCTTTGACTGAAGTGTAACAGCATTATTTTCCTGTTCCATCTCTTCGTAATCACAATGTCCGGGTCCGATCTCCCCGTCATTGTATTCACCCAGCTTTCCTGCCAGACTGGTAAAAGATTTTTTAACTTCATCATTGCCTTTCATTGCCAGAACCTGCGCAGGTGTATAGGTTTCCAGAAGCGCTTTTGCAGCAGTCATTTCAGCAGATACCGCATCACCTGAAGCCCCGGCCAGGATGTTCAGCTCGGCAGCAATGTACTGATGAGCCAGGATGTAATACGAATTGCCTCCTGCCGGAGGGGTCCAAAGTACTTCATAATAGGACTTCCAGGAGTGGAAAAACTCGGTATCACCACCTTGTGGCAGATTGGCCCACAAGGCATCATAGGGTGCAGGTCCATATTCGGAGTGGGTTTTCCAGTAGCCTTTAGGAAGCGTACAGACCTGTGTGTCAGGCACATCAAGCGCAAACGTAGTGGTTACCAATCCAGGTCCGGTAATAAAATTAGCGCCGCTAACTCCGACTAAAAGCTCATCTACCTTTTGAGAAAAAATGGATACAACAACCTCTGTTACATCTCCACCCACATCTTCGAGTGTAAGGGTTTCCAGTCGCAAATAATTACCTCTGTTGTTTGTGCTAAATTCCGATTCAATCATCTTATCACCGGCAGTTATCTTAACATTGGCAGGTCGGCCGGTGTGATCGTATAAGTGAGAAAATGGAAGTGTAACAACCACGTCGCGGGGACTAACCGAAGCCGGGATTGTAACGGAATACTCCATTGGAGAATCTTTGCCATTACGATACAAACAGGCATGTGGCCCTTTAACATCACTGAAAACTCCGGGGGCATCACCCGACCGGTAAACATAGGCTGTATACGAAATTATATACTTTTCCTGTCCGTGGCTATTTAATATAATTCCACCCACATCGACGGTGTTAAATGTTGCCGTATAATATCCAAAAGCCAGATTCGGATCATTTGCAAGGTATGGTAGTAATATGGTTGGATCCGTTTCCATAAAACTTACCGAATGCGTTTCGTTGGCATCGGAAAACGTTATGTCTTGAGGATTAGCAGGAACAGTACCATAGAACAGGGCTGCAGCCACAACTACAACTTTTTCAACAGGTCCATTGTCAGGAATGAGGAGCGTTGAAGGATTAACTCCCACCACCCCCTGACCAATAAGTTCAATCACCTGGGCATTTGCAAGTTGCAAAACGGCAAAGCCCAGTACCATAATTAATAAAATTCTTTTCATTTTTTTTGTTTTTAAGTTACTATATAAAAAAAGCCAAATTGATTTTTGAGTTGGAAGTCAACCCGTATATTTTACCTGTTAAAGCTGGCAGAATGTGGACCATTTTGGTTTAACTCCGAGAGTATTTTTTATTTCCTTATACCTTTAGGGTTTGTGTCCGAATGAAGAACATGGTGCTCCGGTGATACCCAAAGAGAAGCCTGGATTAGTAGTGCCCCGGGTGCATATTGCAATTAGGATATTCCGGCGAAGCTTTGCTTGACAGGGTGCTCATGCATCGATATATAAAGCAGGAGAATAAATGTACCCGGCATTTGCACATTGGGACTACAACCGAATAAACGTGGCTAATATATGCGTTTCAAGACGGGTATGTAAAAGCCAGGAATAATTTATTCTCCTTGTTGCTTATAGATTAGTAATTAAATATACCCAAACTAGTTGATTATCTGCTAATTTGAATTTTAACGCTCTCCCTGCCCGGGCCATTTTGAATCATCAGAATGTACAATCCTTCGTTGAATTGTCTAGCGTCAAAAGTAAAGCTAACCGGAATATCTTTGGCAACACTCTGGTGCATTAACCTTGAAGTTCTTTGTCCCAAAGAATTGTAAAGGTCTACCGTAGCTATATCGTCAAAAGCTGGTGTAAAGGAAACCGTTGCGGTGTTAATTACCGGATTTGGATAAACAGCCAGTTCACTTATTGAAATATCGTTGCCGGGAATTTGTGCTGATTTTTCCATTAATTCATATTCTTCATCATCACAATGTCCGGGTCCGATCTCCCCATTGTTGTATTCATCCAACGTTTCTGCCAGACTGGTAAAAGATTTTTTAACTGCACTATTTTTACTCAATCCTAAAACCTGTGCAGGGGTATAGGTATCCAGAAGCACTTTTGCATCAGCCATTTCAGAAGATACTGCATCATCGAAAGCCCCGGTGAGGATGTTCAGCTCGGCAGCAATGTACTGATGAGCCAGGATGTAATATGGGTTGCCTGCCGGAGCAGTCCAAAGTACCTCATAATAGGTCATCCCGGAGTGGAAAAACTCGGTATCTGCACCATCGGCCAGATTGGCCCAATTTTCATCATACGGAGCAGGTCCATATTCGGAGTGGGTTTTCCAGTAGCCTTGCGTAAGCGTGCAACCCTGATAAAACATGGTAGTTACCAATCCAGGCCCGGTAATAAAAGAACTGCCTCCAATGGTTGGATACTCATCAACCGTTTGAGAATACATGGAAACTTCTACTTCTGTAACATCTCCTGGTACATCTTCGAGAGTAAGGGTTTCCAGACGCAGAAGTTCGCCTTCATTGTTTTCAAAGAATTCAGATGCAACAGATTGATCACCGGCAGTTATCATAACATTGACAGGCCGGAGGGTTGAACTGTGTACGTGGGAAAACGGGAGTGTAACTACCACGTCCCTGGGAGTGATCGAGGCTGGGATTGTAAATGTATATTCCAGCGGAAAATCTTCGCCCGTGCGATACACAAAGGCATGTGGTCCCTGAACATCACTAAAGATACCGGGGGTATCACCAGACCGGTAAATATAAGCCGTAAACGAAACAACATAGGCTTGTTGTCCGTAGTTCTCCAATGTGATCCCTGAAATATCGACGGTGTTAAATTCTGCCATATAGTATCCAATAGAAAAGGACGAATTAACAGGTGGGGAAAGCATTGGGGCAGCCTCAATAAAACTTACCGTGTACGTTTCGTCGGCATCTGAAA
The DNA here is from genome assembly GCA_964393915.1 of uncultured Prolixibacteraceae bacterium. GTDB lineage: Bacteria > Bacteroidota > Bacteroidia > Bacteroidales > Prolixibacteraceae > UBA1413. The sequence continues at coordinate 7,662 of CAYMXK010000014.1, read as the reverse complement.
ATGTTACGTCAGCAGGAACAACAGAGTTCTCGAATAAAGCGGCAGCCACTACTACAACTTTTTCAACAGGGCCATCGTCAGGAATGAGGAGCGTTGAAGGATTAACTCCTTGCACTCCCTGACCAATCAGTTCAATCACCTGGGCATTTGCAAATTGCACCACTGCAAACCCCAATACAACAATAAATAAAAGTCTTTTCATCTTTTTTGTTTTTAAGTTATTAAATAAGTAACCCAAATTGATTTTGGTTGATTTGAAATCAACCCCAGATTGTGGCCAATTTGGTTTAACTCCACAATATTTCTTATCCTTAGTTGAATTGTTTTGTGTTAAAATAAAGGGAGCCTGGTTTTTGCATTACTTCAATTTTAATTTTCACCACAGACCGGATGTTTTGTCTGTTTATGTGCATTTTCAGAATTTATTACCCACAGAGGGTCTTATATATAAATCAGTTACCTCTGCTGTTGCCGGCAATTCCAAAGTATTGACAATTACAGATGCAATATCAGATGATTGTAAGAGATTTCCGGGATTATAGTTTTTATTTCCTGTTGCATACAATTTTTGTTGCATCGGCGTGGCAGTTTGCCCCGGATAAACAGAAATGACCTTTATACCGTGCTGGTTTACCTCTTGCCTGAGGCTGTCGGCAAATCCTTTTAATGCCAACTTGGATGCGGTATATAAACTCAGATTGGGTATCGCCCGTTGAACTGCACTTGAGTTTATAAAGACTATTTGACCGTTGTTTTCTTTTAGCTTTTCCAAAAGCATTTTTGTAATTAAATATGGAGCTTTTGTGTTTAAATTAAAATGGAAATTATAATCCTCTATTTTTGAATCCATAACAGAAGCAGGATTAATACAACCAGCTGAATGTATAAGAATATCTATTTTTTCAAAATCTGAATTGACTCTGTTTACCAAATCCAGGACTTCACTTTCAACAGCAAGGTCGCACGCATATTTGTAGAAACCCACACCTGCTTTTACCTCATTTTCCAGTAGAGTCAGCCTTTCTTTATTCTTTCCGACGCATATAAGGTTATACCCTCTTTTTGCCAGTAAAACCGCAATGGATTTTCCAATTCCGCTTGTTGCTCCTGTAATTAAGGCTGTCTTGTGTCTTTGAAATACCATCTCTAACATTCCGAAATTAATGAGCAATGCTGAAGTTTTTGTGCAGCATCACATATTATCGGGAAATCGATACCCGATCTTATGGCGATATCGAGCAGGGAATTGTCCCCATCAGAAAAATTCAAAATCCATAAAAGTGCCATTTGGTAATCCTTTTGCTGGTTCTGTCCTCCCACCGGCTTGTACAGTCCGTGCTTCCCAAGATGAGGTTCCCCTTTGGGATTGAGGTTAATATACCTTATATTGTTTTCATTCAGTGATATAACTTCAAGTAAAAACTTAAGAGATTCGCCCAGACTTACAGGATTAATAAAATCGAGGTTATCGGCTGACGTATGGTATTCGGGAAATTCCCCGTTCGGTGTTCGGGTAAGTCTTCCAACCGGCAGGTTAAAACCCGGGGAACAAAACTGTCTTTCATCATAACCATAAGGAGAAAACTCAAGTATTTTGGAGTTACTTTCATTTTTGAGCAGGTAGTCCATTATTTTGTCTATTTCTGCATTGCCTCTTCTCGTTTTTTTATAATGCAAAGGAGATGTATCGCCCAGAAGGGTAATTACCAATCCGTACTTAATGTTTTGTAATTTGTCCTCATTTATGCTCAACCACGCCAGAGAACCAATCGTTGCCGGAATAAACAAAAAGCGATATGAAAACCTGGTTTCCAGAGTTTTTAGTAACTCTGCGATATAAGTGGCAATTACTATTCCTGACAGATTATCGTTACAAAGCGAGGGATGGCAAGTGTGGCAACTTATAAGGACCTCTTCATTGGTCTTCCCCGGAATAAATAGTTCCCCGTATGTTAATGCCCCGGGACTAATTTCTGAATCAATTTTTATGTGGTAATTATCCTCTTTCAGGTTTTCCAATTGGCTGTGAGCCATACAAAATCCCCATTGAGGATTATGGTAAGACGTGCGATAAGGGACCCATTGAGGGTGTTCAGGTAATGTATACACATGTTTTTTTAATCTTTCAAGATCAACTATCTGATCAACCGGAGAACTGTAATTCAGAACATGCAGGTTCAATTCCTGAAAATCAATAATTTTCCTGCCCACAGAATCTTTTATCCATGCATCCTTAATATTCCATTCATCGGGTATTTCCCAGTCAAGAACTTTTGTGCCGGAAGGGACCTCAGTTAATTCGAGGGGTATAATTTCTTTCAATATCGCCATAGTTTCACGAACTCCATTACCGGTAATACTTCTGCAAATTGGGTAAAGGCGTTCAGCCAACCTGTACATTAGCTTTCCTTTTTCTTCAAAATAAGCACTATCTGGGTTAATAATTGGCACCATAAGATCGTAAATTATAAACTTCAATTAAAATTCTTTTGTTATTGCGCCTGAATACTCATGATCAAATCCAAACATCCGGTTTGTATTTTTTACTTCAATTCCTTCAAAAGCTGAATTTTCAATTAATGGGTAGCTAAGGTCTTTTTCGGAAATGATCTTCGGTTTATGGGGAAGTTCTAAATTCAGGCTCTTATCTTTAAAGTTAATTCCACCTTCATATCCCGGGACATACAATGATGTATGTATGTATACCAGCCTTGTATTTTTTGTGAGGGTAAGATATCCATGTGCAAATCCTTCGGGCACCAGAATCATTAGGTTATTTTGCTCTGAAAGTTCAACAGTGAAGCTTTTCAAAAAAGTAGGCGAACCTTTTCTGATATCGATGATATAATCCTGGACTCTACCAATCATACAACGAATAATTTTAGTTTCAGAGAAAGGTGGTTTCTGATAATGAAATCCACGAAATGTAAACCGGTCTTTATTGAATGCATGGTTTATCTGCACAATTTCTTCATTAAATCCTATGTTTCTGAATTCATCTTTGCTAAACATCCTGGTAAAGTATCCCCTGTTATCGACATATGGAGAAAGGTTGATAACATAAGCGTTTTTGAGTAATGTTTCCTGGAATTTCATTTTGGAAAAAGATTTTTTCATTCATTTAAAACCAACACGGATTTCCGGAGATTTTTCATCTGTTTCAAAACTTTATCGGCAGCATTTTCACCGCTGATAAACGATTCATCGGTCCAGTGGTAACCCCATTCGCCAAAGCGCCCGCAATATTTAATATCTGCCTGGTCAAGATAATCATGAACAATTTTAAGGTTCGGGATTCGTTCGAGATCAAAAATGACGTTTGCATACTTTGATATCCGGGCTTCCTGAAAAATGATTTCATCCGATTCGTTAAGTATTCCGCACCGTTTTAAATCCTTTATCGTTGGTTCAATAAGACTCACGGGATCTTGGGTCAGTGGTTTATATTTGTTGCTGAAATAGATTTCTGCCTGAATGCTCCCGCAATTTTCGGGAACGTTGTTTGGCGACCATAAATGGGGAAAAGAGAGTCTTGAGAATATAATATCCTGATCGTAAAAATAGGTCCAGTGCGCTTTGGAAATATCCTTTCTTTTTACCCCGATATTTACAGAGACACAAATGGAACATGCTAATTTTCGGGAGGCCTCCAAAACCCCGGCTGGCACCCCTTCAATCAGGGGAATTAACGCGGGGAGGGGAACTGAAGATATCAGGTAATCGTACCGTTGTGTTTTTCCGTTGGACAGGGAAATCAGGTTTCGAACAGGATCGATTTTAGTAACCTCATACGAATATTCCACGTTTACCTTGTCTATAAACTGATCGAGAAATTTTACGAAACCTCCATTGGTGGGATAATAAAAGTCGGTTACATAATGAACATCTTTTGTACTGTCAGATAAAGCGCCTTTCAACACTTCATCGAGTTTAGGCTGATAAAGCCTCGATCCAATCCAGTCAATATCAAGATTTTCTGCCTCCGTTGTATGAAACTTTTTGGTGTATTGCAGCGGGAATGTTTCTGCAAAGGTTTTTCCGAAGGTTTCCAGCAACCACTCCTTGTAATTAGCGGCTGTTCTTTCTTTTGTTCTGCCTGATTCAACCAATTCGCGGATAATTTTTACGACCATCTCATCTGGCAGACCATGCAGGTTTACCTGTGCCGGGTGCTTTACCCAGAAGCCTTTCCAGTAATTGTTTACATTAGCGTTAAATGCCTCTACTTTTCCGTTTACACTATCATGAAATAATTTTCTGATTCTTTTATCTTTTGTGAAGGATATGTGAGGGCCATCGTCGAAAATAAACCCATCCCGCACGTAGGTAGCGGCATGCCCACCGATAAAATTGTTTTTCTCATAAATTTTAGCTCGGATGTTGTTCTTATAAAAATGATGTGCCGCGCCAAAACCTGCCATCCCCGCACCGATAATAACAATTTTACTCATTTTTCATTCTTTCTGTGAATTATTCAGTATCCATTGAATCGTTTGCAATATTCCCTTATCGATTGAAATGGATTGTTCCCAGTTTGTAATCATTTTCAATAAACTATTATTGCCTACGATGTTATGATAGTGACATTTATTTGAATTCACTCCACCCAATTGAACCAGATGGGATCCATTCATATGATGTGCAATTTTAAATATCAGATCTTTCAATTTTATGGGTTGTCCGGAACAAATGTTTACCGCACCATTGAAATCTATATCTATCAAACTGACCAGAGCGCGTGCAACATCCTCTACATACAGGTAATCGTAAGTTTGATTACCGTGTGTGGTGAGGACTTTCTTCTCATTTAGTATGGAGTGGATAACGTAAGGCACCAATCTTTTTTCATTCTCATATGGCCCATACATAAAAAATATCCTGCCCCAGGTGTAATCTATATTGTTTTGCGCACAAAACGTTGAAACCATTTGGTGGAGTTCATGTTTGCTCCGTCCATAAACGCTTTGTGGTTCCATTGGGGTAGTTTCCTCGTTGTACATGTAATCGCCCCACTTGTATTCGGCACAAGAACCTGAAACCACAATTTTTTTTCCACCAACCTCTGCAAATTTTCGGATCAAATCCATGCTGATTCCCACCCATTCCTTATTAACTGCTGAATTCAACTTCATTCCGGCTTCCATTTTCCAGGCGAGGTGCAAAAGATAATCGGGTTTTATATTATTGAGCATTTGTTCCACCTGACCGGGCTCGCGTAAGTCGGTTATAACCCAATTCACTTTAGTGTCCGGGTATTGTTGTTTTACTTTGTCAAGAGCATAAATCTCAAAATTTTTGTATAGCAATTCATGTAAACAATGGGATCCAAGAAAGCCTGCTGCACCTGTTACAAGAATTTTCTTCATATAAAAACTTCTTTTTGTAGAAGCGGAATGCCTGATAATTAGAATGTAAGAAATTAAAGTCAAGTCAACAATCAGTGACAACAATGGCAGATTTAACAATACCCTTATATGGTTTCTTCAGATAATCCAGTTCGCAATATGCAATATGCTCGTATTTAACCTGGTGATCCAATGTTTCTTTAAGAGCCTTGTATTCACCTTCTTTCCATCCGGGAAATCCCAGCAGATCATCGAAATCGATTATTGTTCCCGGTCGAAGGAATTC
>CAYMXK010000014.1:0-1931 GCA_964393915.1 uncultured Prolixibacteraceae bacterium | reverse complement strand
TCTGCGCTTTCTCTCCTTGCTAACTTTTCCAGTTCGGTAAACGTAGTGCGTTCACTTAATTCCAGGTGCGTAAATTTATTAATTCCCGCAAATACCTGCCGAAATTTCTTAATCATGATGCCTATAGTCTTTAATCGTTCTTGTTGATGTATTCAGGTGATTTCTACTCTTTTGTTCAAAGGAAGAATATTTACTTCCTGTAATTCCGGTATTGAAACCAAAAACCGCCCTCCCCATTCATTCACCACCGATTGTTGTATTATCACTTCGTCTTTGATATTCCAGGGGAGAATCATTACCCAATCGGGCTTCCGTTCGGTTAAGGCTGAAGGGGGTAAAATGGGGATGTGGCTGCCCGGTAAATATTTTCCCTGTTTCGAAGGGGCTGCATCGCATACAAAAGGCAACAGTTCCTTATCGATTTTCCCAAAGTTAAGCAGAGTATTCCCTTTTGCGGCTGCGCCATATGCCCCCACCGTTTTCCCAAGCAATTTCTGCTCTTTTAAAAAACTGACAAGATTGTTTTTAATGGTTTCGGCTTGAGCCTGGAAATTCAAATATACCGGAAGTTCCTGCAAGCCGAAGTTTCTTTCCTCTTCAAGAACCTTGACTACCAAAGAAGTTGTTGATTTGGTATCGTTCATATGACAACCGTAAATCCGTAAACTGCCGCCATGGGTCGTGAGTTTTTCCACGTCGTAGATTTTAAGGCCAGCCGCATTGAATATTTTGTTTGTGGTGTATAAAGACAGATAGGAAAAGTGCTCGTGATAAACTGTATCAAACTGATTAAGTTTTATAATGTTTAACAGGTGTGGAAACTCGAGTGTTATGGTTCCCCCGGGTTTCAGGGCTATCTTCATTCCTTGTGTAAAATCATTGATGTCAGGAACATGGGCATAAACATTGTTCCCGATAATTAATTCGGCCTGCATCCCGGCTTTCGCCATACGGTTGGCCAGCTCTACGCCAAAAAATTCGCGAATTGTGGGAACACCAATTGCTTCGGCCATATCAGCAGTGCTGTTGGTCGGTTCTATTCCCACACAAGGTATTCCATCGGCAACAAAATTTTTCAACAAATACCCATCATTCGAAGCCAATTCGATTACAAAGCTGTTTTTATCCAATTCCAACCTATTGGTAATCATCTTCGAATAGTTCAATGCATGTTCCAGCCAACTGCTCGATACCGATGAAAAATAGGCATAATCATTGGTAAATAATTCATCTCTCCTGGAATAGTCTTCGGTTTGAACCAGCCAGCAATTGTGGCAAACAAAAAGTTTAAGCGGAAACTGTTTTTCGGGTAGCTCAAGGTCTTTTTCGGTTAAATACGCATTTGAGGGTGGGGCATATCCCAAGTCAAGAAAAATATTTTCAAGTTTTGTTTTACAGTGTCTGCAATTCATTTTATTTCTGTTTTAAAGTTGTTTCATTTTATGATTATTGTGTCAGTCTGGTATTCATGTAGTCTTCAATTTGCCGGTTACAAACCACTTTCATGTCGTCGTTCCGCAAATAGGCCTTATGCCAGTCAACAATACTTTTCAACGATGTTTTAATATCCCACTTCGGATACCAGTGTAAGCGTGAATTTGCTTTTGAACAATCGAGTTTTAAAGACCTGGCTTCGTGTGGATGTGCATTTTTATCCTGTGAGTAGGAAGCATTTTCACCCCAGAGGTTACAAATGGAGGATATAATCCATTCCACATTCTTTGCATCTGAATCCCGTGGGCCGAAATTCCATGCTTCGCCATATTCCGTTCCTTTCGACAACAACATTTGCAACAAATAAAGGTATCCGGTCAAAGGTTCCAGTACATGTTGCCAGGGCCTGATTGCCAAAGGGTTTCTGATAATCACTTTTTCGCCTTTTGATATTGCGCGCAAAAAATCAGGGATTAACCTGTCTGATGCCCAATCGC
>CAYMXK010000013.1:0-27003 GCA_964393915.1 uncultured Prolixibacteraceae bacterium | reverse complement strand
GTAGAACTGATTGAATATATGGATACTGTAAAGTAATTATTCTGTATTGAACATATTTAAAGGGGCGAGAATCGCCCCTTTTTTTATTCGTAACGCAATGCCTCGATCGGATCAAGCCTCGCGGCCTTTACGGCGGGGTAATATCCGGAGATAACTCCAACAAAAAAACAAAGTACCACGCCGGTGAGGATCCACACCCAGGGTACTATAAAAGTGCTGCCAATCAGCATCGATACCATGTTTCCCATAATAATTCCCATAACAATGCCAACCATGCCTCCCATCTGACCAATAACGATGGCTTCCATCAGGAATTGCTGCCTGACGGTACTTGCCCTGGCCCCCACCGCTTTCCGGATCCCAATTTCACGCGTACGTTCCGTTACCGAAACCAGCATAATGTTCATCAGTCCGATGGCAGCCCCAAAAAGGGTGATTATACCGATAATGGTAGCCACGAGGGTTATGTTGCGGATATTGTCGAGCAGTATGTTGACCAGGTTGTCGCTCTTATTGATATTGAAGTCGGTTTCATCAGATGGAGTCAATCCCCTGACGATCCGGAACCGGGCTTCGGCTTCGCCAATGGCAGCTTCCACCAGTTCGGCAGCTTCGGGCTTGACCTGGATTTCGAAATTCATCATCGGTCTTGAGAAAAAGACCCTGGCGTTGCTATGGGGTATGAAACATATCAGATCTCCGCCGCCGCCAAAACCGCCACCCTTCTGCTTCAGGATTCCCACAACCTGGTATCGTCCGCTGCCCACTGTAATTTCTTTGTCAAGCGGATTCTCCCCGCCTGTAAAAAGGAGTTTTGCGATAGAGCTGCTGATTAAGGCAACATTCCGGGCTCCGGAAATCTCCTCAGGACTAAAATTTCGCCCGCGCTCAATTTCGTACCCTGCCGTATGCAAATAGTTATCATCAATCCCTCTCACCCCAATGTTGGGATTCGTCCTGGCAGAGCCTCTCTTCAGGGTAGCGTTGCCCGTGGCATAAACGGAAACCGACACCTGCCCGGGAAATTCAAACCGGTTAGTAAATTCCCTGGCCTGATAATAGGATACGTAACTATAGTTGCGCGTCCGTATCTGTTGGTTCCCCACCTGCACGCGCATCCCGCGGCTGGTAATGGTGAAGGTGTTGGCTCCCATAAAGGTGAATTCTTTGGTTATGGATTTCTTGATGGAGTCAATGGCTGTAAGAATGCCAACAAGAGCTGTTATGCCCACTGCGATAATCATAACCGTCAGTATCGTCCTTAACAGGTTTGACCGGACAGAATGCAAAGACACCCGCAGATTTTCACTGAAAAAAGTCAGAAACCGCATAACAACAGATTAATTTTAGTATATAAACAACAGTAACACATATTAAAATTAGTACAAATCTGCCGGAATTATTACATTTCCATTGATTTCGTTCTCACTCAGTGTAAAATCCTCTGCCAGTCAATGACTTCCACATTTTTCCTGGTAATAAACCACGAAATATTTATGGCAAATTGCCCGACAAAAGAAGGACACTGGTTTAAAATAATTTATAATCATCTAATTTACAGCTATTTAATGTCGTTTCTAAAGCTCTTAATACATAAATAATGGACTTCATATCTTTGAACAGACGAAGCATACGTTCGATAGTTAGGGCACATTAAATAAAATTAACATTTTTTAATGGACGGTTTATTAACAGATAATGTTCATTTTGATAATCTGCATCTGACCTGTTTATGGGTTCATTTTTAAGTATATAAGCATAATATTACCAATGCAAAAAAGTATGTTCTACAGTCATTGTTCAGCTTAAAGCAAAATATGTGTATGATTAAAAGTTGCAAATTTCAAAATAACATGCATAAATTTGACCGGAGGAAAATCAGGATTTATGATTTATCAATTCAAGGTCATATTGTTTGAATGCAAAAAAGTGCAGATTGAAATAGAGATCGATGAAAGGCAATCGTTTCTTGATCTTCATGAGGCACTTCAGTCTAAGCTTGGGATTCCTGACTGCCAGATGGCTTCGTTCTTTGTTACCGATTCTTTGGGCAGGAAGAGATTTGAGGTTTCACAGGTAGAAATGGGATCGGGAATTGCACCTTGCATGTATATGCGCCGGACGAAGATAGGCGATCTGATATCTCCCGAAGTTCCAATTCTTCACTACACCTTTGATTTATTTAATGACAAATCGTTTTTTATGGAATTAACTGGAATATATATGGAAAAGAATCTGAGAGAACCAAAAGTAAGGATTAACGGAATTGATTCGCAGGTTCAAATGCTGCAGGAAATTATCAGAGATGATTTTGTTGTGGAAGTTGAGCAAAAGCAAACCAGTTCAGACTATGGAGTCGCGGCTGACTATTATGAAATTTTCGGCGACATCGAAGAACTTACTGTTTAATCAATTTAAATTATTCTTCATAGGCTGTCTCTTTTTACTGAGGCAGCCTTTTTTTTGAGATAAAATCAACCACCTCCCCTGCCTGTTTCGATAAGTAGTAGTAAATTTGCCGTCATGCCGGAACAAGCAATACAACCTATTCTCATAGTAATCACCGGGCCTACGGCCATAGGGAAAACATCTGTAAGCACCGAGGTTGCCCGTTATTTCAATACGGAGATCGTTTCAGCCGATTCGAGACAGCTCTTCAGGGAAATGGTGATTGGAACCGCCGTGCCGGATGCAAAAGAGCTCACGGAAATCAGGCACCATTTCATTCACTCCCATTCTATCCACGATTATTTCAGCGCCAGTCGCTTCGAGGAAGAGGTACTTGCTAAACTTACGGATTTGTTCACCAGGCATAATCTTGTTGTAATGACTGGTGGATCAATGCTGTATATTGATGCCGTGTGCAAAGGGATTGATGACCTTCCGGCCATAAATATGGAAATACGGCAGCAGCTTATCCGTAAATTCGAAACGGAGGGTATAGAGAGCCTGCGTTTTGAATTAAAAATTCTTGACCCTGTATACTACCGGGAGGTCGACAAAAAAAACCACAAAAGGTTGCTTCATGCATTGGAAATCTGCCTGATCACCGGCAAACCCTATTCATCCTTCAGAACAAATCCCAGGCGGGAGCGGCCTTTTCATATTATCAAAATAGGACTGAACACCGACCGCAAGGTTCTCTATCAGAGAATTAACCATCGGGTAGACCAGATGGTTGCCGAAGGTTTGGAGCAGGAAGCCAGGGATTTATATCCATTCAGGCAATACAACGCCCTCAATACAGTGGGCTACCGTGAATGGTTCGAACATTTCGAGGGAGTGACAACTGCTTCAGAAGCCATCGAAAAAATCAAGGGCAATACACGGCGGTATGCACGAAAGCAACTTACCTGGTTTAAACGGGATGAGGAGATCAACTGGTTTGATCTGACAGAGACCGGGAAAATAATCCCCTTCATTGAATCTAAAACAGCAAGCTTATGGAGTACCGGGGACAATTTGTGATCAGAGTCTATGGACTAATCATTAATGACAGGGAGGAGGTGCTTGTATCCGATGAATTCCTGCTGGATCAGCGGATGATCAAGTTCCCCGGCGGCGGACTGAATTTTGGGGAAGGACCTGTCAGTTGTCTTGAAAGAGAGATACAGGAAGAGTGCAACGGCCAGATGATTAAACGAATAGAACATTTCTATACAACAGATTTCTTTCAGAAGGCACTGTTTTTCCCCAACCACCAGCTGATCAGCATATATTATACTGCACAGCTTGACGGCCCGGCGGTATTCAGGGTATCTGACAGGAAATTTGACTTTCCGGAAGATAGGAATGGCAGCCAATCTTTCAGGTGGGTGAAAATTAAACTGCTTGAACCTTCGGAATTTACCTTTCCAATCGATAAATTAGTGGCGGAAAAATTGAAAACAAACCAGCATCATCGCCCATGAAGATTTTACTATTAGGTCCGGCCCACCCCTACCGCGGAGGCATTGCCGCTTTCAACGACAGGCTGGCAGCGGAATTCCAAAAGGAAGGGCACACCGTTCGCATAGAAACATTTACCCTCCAATATCCGGGTTTTCTTTTTCCCGGCAAAACGCAGTTTTCTGATGATGAACCCCCGTCCGGAATTAATATCCGCCGAAGTATCAACAGCATAAATCCGCTTAACTGGATAAAAGTGGGAAGAAGGCTGATGAAAGAGAAACCCGACCTGGTTGTTTCGAGGTTCTGGATTCCTTTTATAGGCCCTTCGCTGGGTACGATAAACCGCATTGTACGCAGGAACAAACATACCAAAGTAATTGGCCTGACAGACAATATAATTCCGCACGAACGAAAACCCGGTGACCGGCCGCTTACGGCATGGTTCATTCATTCGTGTCACAGTATAGTTACCATGTCGGAGAGCGTTATGGCAGATCTCGACACATTTGACAACAGAAAACCCCGCCGCTACGGACCACATCCCATATACGACCATTATGGCAAGCTGGCAGACAAAAAAGAAGCACTTGAACGGCTGGGGCTGGATCCTTCCTTCAACTACCTGCTGTTTTTTGGCCTTATAAGGGACTATAAAGGCCTTGACCTTATCATTGAAGCAATGGCTGACAAGAGGTTAGCGGAACACAACATCAGGCTTCTCGTTGCCGGAGAGTTTTATTCCAACGAAGCACAATTTCGCAAACAGGTAAAAGAGCTGAACCTCGAAGATAAAATTCTGTTCCACAACCGCTATATCTCCAATGATGAAGTAGCCGATTATTTCAATTCGGCAGACATGGTCGTCCAGCCCTATAAATCAGCTACCCAAAGCGGGGTAACCCAGGTGGCTTTTCATTTTCATAAAACGATGCTGGTTACCAATGTGGGCGGACTTCCGGAAATTGTTCCCCACGGAAAGGCCGGATATGTATGCCAGCCTGCGGCAAAGGATATTGCAGAGGCAATCATCGATTTTTATTCCGGCAACAAAAAGGCGTTTTTCGAAGAACAGGTTAAGTTTTTAAAGGAAAGATTTGCCTGGAACCTGTTTACCCGTTTGTTCTATGATTTAATGCAAACCCCCCAGGCAAAAGAAAGAGCAGGAAGCCCATAGCATTATTAATCACGAGGCAAAGGGCACACCCCGGCAACATCAAACGTAACAAATCAAATGCAGGAAGCAAATATATTATAAATGGCGTCAAAAGCACTTTTTCTCGACAGGGACGGAACCATCAACACAGAAAAGAACTATCTTTTCAAAGTTGAAGATTTTATGTTCCGGGATGGAATTTTTGAGCTTGTAAAAGCATTTTTCACGAAGGGATATCTTATTTTTGTGGTTACCAATCAGTCCGGAATAGCGAGAGGATATTATACTGAAGAGGAGTATCAATATTTGACCGCATGGATGGTCGGTCAGTTCAGGAAAAAGGGCATAATAATTGCAAAAGTGTATCATTGTCCGCATCATCCATACATTACCGGTGCCTGTGCATGCAGAAAACCGGAGCCGGGCATGCTGCAGATGGCAATAGATGAATACGGTCTCGATCCATCGTCATGCGTTATGATCGGAGACAGGGAGCTTGACCTGGAAGCCGGAAGAAGGGCCGGAATAGGTCAGATATATAAAGTAAATGAAACGGGGAGGTTAGACTTGAAGAATGTCGTTATTCACTAAAGCAGAAATCAGGCAAATTAACGATTGCTACGATGACCTGGAAAGGGAAGTTGTAAAACGTTTTGACTCAGACAGGATGTCGAGGGTCAGGAAAGCTTTTGACTTTGCCAATGTCGCGCACGACGGAATAAGGAGAAAATCAGGCGAACCGTACATTATTCATCCTATAGCAGTGGCGACCATTGTTGCCCGTGACCTGGGGTTGGGAGCCACATCTGTGATCGCATCCATAATGCACGATGTGGTGGAGGATACCGAATATACGGTGAATGATATCAGCAACATGTTTGGGGCAGATGTTGCCCGGATTGTTGACGGCCTCACCAAACTTTCAGGTGAAATGGATAGCCGCCAGGCACTTACACTTCGGAAGATGCTAATGACCCTTTCGGAGGATGTCAGGGTAATCCTAATTAAGCTGGCCGACCGGCTGCACAATATGCGGACCCTCGAATCACTACCGCCTTTCAAGCAACTAAAAACCGCGAGTGAGACGCTCTACCTCTATGCCCCTCTGGCCCACCGGTTAGGTTTGTACTCCCTTAAGAACGAACTGGAAGAGTTGAGTTTCAAATTCAAGCATCCCGAAGATTACCGCGATTTGCTTTACCAGTTGCACGACCAGGAACAGAAACGCACCTATCTGATCAACCAGTTTATTGCCCCTATTAAACAGAGGCTTGCTGAAGAGGGTATTGAATGTACGGTGACCCAACGGCTTAAATCGATGTACTCGATCTGGTCCAAGATGCACAGCAAAGGCATTTCATTGGATGAAGTATACGATTTGCTCGCCATACGGATAATTTTAAAGGGAAAGCCCGGGCTGTCAGAAAAAAGGCAGTGTTTTGAAGTACTCTCCCTGGTGACCGACATTTATGCCCCTAAGCCCGACCGCATCAGGGACTGGATAACCATGCCAAGGGCCAATGGCTATGAGTCGCTGCATGTTACCGTTATGGGGCCCCAGGGGAAATGGGTTGAGGTGCAAATCCGCACGGAACGGATGGACCGTGTGGCCGAGTATGGCTTTGCGGCACATTATAAATACAAAGGTGCTTCTTCGTCGGAAAATGAACTCGATAAGTGGATCGAGCGAATCAGGGATCACCTGACCAACTCTGAACATGATGCCTTTGAGTTTCTGGATGAGTTCAAAATGAACCTGTTTGCCGGCGAAATCGTGGTATTTACGCCCAAGGGAAAGATGATAAAACTGCCGAAGCAATCTACCGTGGTAGATGTGGCCTATGAGATCCACAGTGATCTGGGCTACAAGTGCATAGGTGCAAAGGTCAACTCCAGGCTGGTGCCATCGAGCCACATCCTTCAAAACGGCGACCAGATTGAAATCCTGACCGCCGAAAGCCACACCCCCCCGCCCGAATGGCTGAATTTTGTAACCACTGCCAAGGCCAAAACAAAAATAAAAGATGCCCTCAAACAACAAAAGAAGCAACACCTGGACCAGGGAAGGGAGCTGGTTGAGGAAGCCATAAAAAACCATGGCGCTCCGCTTGTAGCCAATACCATGAAAAAAATCACGGCACACTACAACCTGAACAACAAGGAGCAACTCTTTTCACAAGTCGGCATGGGCCTCATCGATCTGAAAGACCTTGACGAGATTCTAAAGAAGAAATCGAAGAACAAATTTATCAAATACTGGAACATCACCTTCAACCGCAAAGACAAGGAGGAACCCGAACCCTTAGAGGAACCTACGGTTAAGATTGACAAACGGAAACCCTTTATACTGAAGGAGAATCCCGGCAATATAGAATACAGCCTGTCCAAATGCTGTAATCCCATCCCCGGTGACGATGTAGTAGGATATATCGGATCGGGCGACCACGTTGTGATTCACAAAAGAGAGTGTCCGACTGCCGAAAAACTGCTGGCCAGTCAGGGCGATAAGGTAATCACCGCAGAGTGGACCAAATTCAAGAAGCTGTCCTACCTTACCCGTCTGTCGCTCAGCGGATTCGACCGTCTGGGGATTGTCAGCGAGGTGACCAACATCATCTCCAAACTGCACAACATCAATATGCGGGCTGTAAAATTTGATACACACGACGGAATTTTTGAAGGGGATCTTTACTTGTACATCCACAACACGGAAGACCTTCAGCAGCTTATTTTGCAGTTGAACAAAATTAAAGGGCTGGAGAGGGTTGCCAGGGTAGAAAACATCAACGAATAGAAAATAATCAAGGTCTCCTATTAACACGAAAGTCATATTGTTTCACATTTGGAATTAAACTGGCGCTTTGGGCTAACAATTAATTAAAAAAATTCTATTTTTGAACCACTATTTGTAATTGGTTTAAATATGGATAACGATAAAACCAGGGACGCAGTAAAGACCATTTTTACTGAATTTCTCGAAGCGAACGGGCACAGAAAAACGCCCGAGCGGTTTGCCATTGTGGATGAAATATTCTCAAAAGACGGTCATTTTGATGTGGAAACCCTTTACATTTCGATGAAGAATAAAAATTACAGGGTCAGCCGCGCTACATTATACAATACAATAGAGCTTCTGTTGGGCTGCAAGTTACTGGTCAGGCATCAGTTTGGCAAAAATATAGCCCAGTTCGAAAAGGCATTTGCCCGTAAGCAGCACGATCACCTTATCGATGTCAATACAGGGAAGATTTTTGAGTTTTACGATCCCCGCATCCGGGAGATCATAGAAGATGCCTGCAAAAAGCACAATTTTGAGCTTTCCCACCACACTCTCTATATCTATGGGCACTACACCGATCCGGCAGCTGCTGAGAATTAATGTTTTCCGTTAATTAGTTTTAATTCAAATTGCAGAATGGCACAGCTACTTTAAAAGTGCCTTCAAAATAATTGTTAACTTTACCCACCGTGATTAGCGGTTACGTTTGAGCCAGCTATTCTTATCACACTAAGAATGAAATATTTAAAACCAATTTAAAATTTGTTTTCATGAAAGCCGATGTTTTGCTGGGTCTCCAATGGGGCGATGAAGGTAAGGGAAAAGTGGTGGATGTGCTTACTCCCGATTATGATGTAATAGCCCGGTTCCAGGGCGGGCCGAACGCTGGCCACACACTGGAATTCAACAATATGAAACAGGTTCTTCACACCATTCCATCTGGAATATTCCGTGAAAACAAGATCAATATTATAGGCAACGGCGTAGTCATTGATCCTATCATTTTCAAAAAAGAAATAGAATCGCTGGCCAGTAAAGGATTCGACATATCACACAACCTTTATATATCAAAAAAAGCACACCTCATACTACCCACTCACCGCCTGCTGGATGCAGCCTCTGAAAAATCGAAAGGTGAGACAAAAATTGGCTCCACCCTAAAGGGAATCGGGCCGACGTACCGTGATAAAATAGGCCGGGAAGGATTGCGGGTTGGTGATATTCTCCATGACTTTGAGGACAAATACACCAACCGGATTGAAAACCACAAAAGCCTTCTCGAAAACTATTACCATTTCGATTACGAAGAGATGTTCGAGGCTTGCGAAAAAGAGTGGTTTGAAGGAATTGACCTCCTGAAATCCTTCACCTTGGTAGACAGCGAAAATTTCATCAACGACCTCCTTAATGAAGGCAAATCGATGCTGGCGGAGGGAGCACAGGGCACGTTGCTGGACATTGATTTTGGGTCATATCCTTATGTTACCTCATCCAATACGATATGTGCCGGAGCCTGTACCGGCCTGGGCATTGCTCCCGGAAGAATCGGGAAAGTACTGGGCATTTTCAAAGCCTATTGCACCCGGGTGGGCTCAGGGCCCTTTCCGACAGAGCTGTTCGACGAAACCGGAGACGTTCTCAGAAAAGCCGGTAACGAATACGGATCAACGACCGGCAGGCCACGTCGCTGCGGCTGGCTCGACCTGGTTGCCCTGAAATATTCTATCATGCTGAACGGAGTTACCGATATGATTATGATGAAATCGGATGTTCTCGACCAGTTCGATATAATAAAAATTTGTGTTGGATATGAAATAGATGGAGAAGTCGTTGAGGCATTCCCCTATGAACTGACAGACAAACTCAGGCCCATATATGTAGAACTTCCCGGATGGAAAACCGACATGACCGAAATAACCAGCCAGGAGGATTTTCCTGCTGAATTTAAAGGTTATATCCGTTTTATTGAAGACGAAACCAATGTTCCCATCACTATTGTTTCGGTTGGTCCCAACAGGAACCAAACAATTCTTCTGCGATAATCCTTACGATAAGCAACTGGCGCTTCGTTAACTAAACGTTAACCCATTGTTATGCAAAGCACTGTCTATCTGTATATTTGACAGGTCAAAGTGCTATTTTAACCGAAAATCGATCATGTCAGTAAACAAAAGTCTGCTGATTCGGTTATTTTTGTAAAAATAGCACAGAAATACTTATGACAAATATTTTAATTCCAACTGTCACATGAATTCGGTCATATTAAATACGATCACCCGCATTTTATTGCCCATCCTTCTGCTGTTCTCGGTTTACACCATATTCCGGGGGCATCATGAACCAGGAGGCGGTTTTGTTGGAGGCCTGGTAGCATCCCTGGCCGTTGCACTATATTCACTATCTAACGGAGTTGCCAGCGCCAGGCACTTCTTTGCTTTTAGCCCGACTGTCTTTCTGATCAGCGGTTTAGCCATATCCCTGCTTAGCGGACTGTTGTCCCTGTTTAATGGGTCCCCTGCATTTACAGGCATCTGGAGTTCATTTGAACTGCCCGTTATCGGGCCGGTCAGCACTCCCCTTCTTTTCGACGTGGGGGTCTACCTTGTCGTGCTTGGCGTATCTACCAGCATAATTTTTACTCTAAAACTGAAGGAATAAACTATGGATTTCTTGTTGGCCATATTAATAGGCGTGCTGATGTCGGCAGCCATTTTTATGATACTCAGACGCAGTATCATCAAGCTTATCATCGGACTCACACTGTTGGCACATGCCAGCAACCTGCTGATATTCACTCTTGGAAAAGTCATCAGGGGCAAAGCGCCTTTGATAGAAGAAGGGAGCAAAGAGATCGTTGGAACCGTGGCTGATCCCCTGCCGCAGGCCCTCGTATTAACGGCTATAGTAATTGGGTTTGCAGTTACTGCCTTCGCGATTGTTTTGATCCAACAAGTATATCAATCAGTAGGCATTGATGATTCCGACAAGTTACAAAACAGTGACCAAACTTAGTTTTTAATCTACTCTCATAAATGAATGCAATAGTAATTGCCCCAATAGTACTGCCTCTGATTTTAGGTCTCTTGACGCTTAGTTTCTGGCGATACAGGCAGATGCAGGAAATCATCAACCTGATCGGATCCTTCCTGATGCTTGCGGTAAGTATTATATTGTTTACCAACGTCCTTAACAATGGCATACTTGTTACCCAGGCAGGGAACTGGCCCGCTCCTTTCGGGATCAGCCTTGTTGCCGACACGTTCAGCTCTGTAATGGTAGTTATAACTGCTATAATGGCACTGGCCATATCAATCTACTCGATATCATCGATGAAAAGCAGGTTTAAGCTGGCAGACATGAAGCAGAAACGCCGGCAATTTGCGTATTATCCACTCCTCAACATCATGTATATGGGTATTAACGGGGCTTTCCTTACCGGAGACCTTTTTAACATGTATGTATGGTTTGAGGTGATGCTCATTTCATCATTTATTTTAATGTCGTTGGATGGCACTAAACTTCAGATTGAAGGAACCTTCAAATATGTTACCATCAATCTGCTCTCTTCTGCTATTTTCCTGATTGCTGTTGGTATTCTCTATTCCGTTACCGGTACCCTCAACATGGCCGATTTGGCTGTAAAGGTGAAGGAGGTTGAGAACCAGGGTATGATAACCATCATTTCCATGTTCTTCCTGGCATGTTTCGGTATCAAGGCGGCAATTTTTCCCTTGTTTTTCTGGCTACCCGCCTCCTATCATACGCCTCCTATCAGTATTTCGGCCATATTTGCGGGAATGCTTACCAAGGTCGGCGTGTATTCGCTTATCCGTGTATTTACCCTTATTTTTGTTAACGATACAGGTTATACGCATACCATTATCTTATGGATATCGGGACTTACCATGTTTGTTGGCGTTTTAGGTGCAGCTTCGCAGTATGATATGCGGCGTATCCTCTCCTTTCACATTATCAGCCAGATTGGTTACATGATTTTCGGTCTGGCCCTGTTTACCCCGCTGGCCCTTGCCGGTGCGGTTTTCTATATAATGCACCATATCATAGTAAAAGCCAACCTGTTTCTGGTTAGCGGATTGGTAAAACGGGTCGGGGGAAGTTATAATATAAAAGATGTAGGTGCACTGGTAAACAGTTATCCTTTTTTAGCCGTTTTATTCCTTGTGCCGGCATTATCTCTGGCAGGCATTCCGCCTCTTTCGGGATTCTGGTCGAAATTGTTCGTCATAAAAGCAGCTCTCGATCTTCAATCCTATTTCCTTGTATTTGTTGCTCTGCTTGTTGGGCTGCTTACTTTGTACTCGATGGTTAAAATATGGAACGAAGCATTCTGGAAACACAATCCAAATAAAATCGCTGTGGCTGACCTTATTCCCGGACTTTTTTCCAGCCAAAATATTTTCATGACCGTTCCCATCATCCTTTTGGCACTGATTACCCTTGCTATCGGCTTTTATCCTGAACCTATTTTCAGTATTGCTGAAAGGGCTGCATCTGAATTAATGAATCCATCCATTTATATCGAAAAAGTTTTAGGAGGCATGCCATGAAACATTTGTTAGAAAATCTATTCCTTGCATTTATCTGGTTAACTCTGACCATGAAATTTAGTTTTGCCAACTTCATACTTGGTTTTATTTCCGGGTTCATAATATTGTGGTTTGTAAACAGAAGAAAAAACCAGGAATATCGCTATGCAATGTTTATACCCCGCCTGCTCAGTTTCCTGTCTCTTTTTATGAAAGAAATGATACTGGGAAGCCTGAAGGTTGGGTACGATATAATCACCAGGAAAGATTACATGAACCCGGGCATTATTGCCGTCCCGCTGGAGGCAAAAACCGACCTGGAAATCACTTTTCTGGCCAATGTAATTACGCTGACACCTGGTACAACCAGCCTGACATTATCCAACGACAGATCAGTGCTTTATGTATACAGTATTTATCTGGACAAGGATGTAACAAAATCTATTGACGAAATAAAAAACGGACTTGAAAAAAGACTATTGGAGGTAATGAGATGATACTGGAAAATACAATTCTCTATTTCGTGTTGCCTGTTCTGAGCATTTCCATGCTTCTGATTTTTATCAGGGTTTTTAAGGGGCCCAGCCTGTTAGACAGGGTAGCGGCTCTGGATCTTCTGATTATTGTAGGTATCGGAACATTGTCGGCCTATGCCATTCTGCATAAAGACGGAGTGTACCTTGATATTTCCCTGATATTGGCGTTAATTGCCTTTCTTAGCACTTTGGCCTTCACCTATTACTATATACGCGGGGAAAAAGGCAAAGGAAAAATTGATAAAAATTAATAATATACGGCATGATTACCTATTTAGTAATATTCCTTCTGGTCATCGGGGCCATCACCATATTGGTAGCTTCTATCGGGTTACTGAGAATGCCGGATTTCTATCTGCGTGTTTCAGCAGTAACCATAGCCGGAACTTTCGGCGTTGGAGCCATGCTGCTTGCAGCAGCCCTCTACTTTTTGAGTTTTACCTTAATAATGCATGTACTGGGTGGAATAATATTCCTTGTTCTCACTGTGCCGATTGGGTCACAATTGCTGGCCCGGGCTGCCTACATTATGGAATTTCCGGTTTGGAAAGGCACCTTGCATGATGACCTCAAAGACAAAACGGACACAGATCTGCATTTACACAACAAAATTATGGAGTCGGCCGATATTTCGCCCATGCCGGATAATTCAAATGAAATTTTAGACGAATAAGTTATGCTGAGTATAATATTCGCCGGATTTGCGGCTGCCATTGCCGCTCCCTTCATTCACAGGGTTATGCCCAGGATTTCGGGGGCACTGCTTACTTTGGTGCCACTTGGCTTTTTTATGTATTTTCTCCGGATGATTGGTCCCATTTCAAATGGAGAAACCATTTTGCAGAGTTACACCTGGTTTCCATCCTTTGGAATCGACATCAACTTTATAGTTGATGGCCTTAGTTTAACCTTTGCGCTTATTGTCAGCGGTATCGGGGCGATAATCACCTTTTATGCCAGCGGTTACCTTCACGGGCACAATAAGCAGGCCCGTTTTTACGGCTATTTACTCTTCTTTATGACTTCCATGCTCGGGGTAGTTACATCCGACAATATAATCTCTCTTTTCATATTCTGGGAGCTCACAAGCATCAGTTCCTACCTTCTTATCGGGTTTAACCACGAATCGGAGCGGTCGCGTTATGCTGCCCTGCAGGCGTTGCTTATTACCGGTGGAGGAGGTTTGGCATTAATGGCAGGACTGATTTTGATGGGAAGCATTACGGGAACCTACAATATTTCAGAAATGCTCAGCTCGTCTGCCGATATAACCGGCCATAACCTTTACCTTCCCGTACTGATACTTGTCCTGCTGGGTGCATTTACCAAATCAGCACAATTTCCCTTCCATTTCTGGCTTCCCAATGCCATGGAAGCCCCAACGCCGGTTAGCGCCTATCTCCACTCAGCCACAATGGTAAAGGCAGGAGTATTCCTGCTGGCCCGTCTCAATCCACTGTTATCGGGCACCGAGATCTGGCAGATTTCACTCACTGCTTTTGGCGGCATCACCATGTTGATGGGAGCAGCTATGGCCATCGGACAAAACGACCTGAAACGGATACTGGCATACACAACCGTTAGTGCGCTAGGGATTATGGTATTCCTGATTGGCCTGGGAGGGCCCTATGCAATTACTGCGGCCGTCACATTCCTCGTAGTTCACTCGCTTTACAAGGGAGGTTTATTCCTGGTTGCCGGTGCCATTGACCATGAAACCGGCACACGCGACATACGTAACCTGGGGGGATTGCGCACATTCCTGCCCCTGATCTTTGTGGCAGCTATCCTGGCAGCTTTCTCCTATGCAGGATTACCGCCTTTCCTGGGATTTGTGGCCAAAGAGCTTATTTATGAAACCACCGTACATTATATCTTTAACCCGGCTGTGCTCACGATAGCTGCCGTATTAACCAACATGTTACTGGTGGCCACAGCTATAATGGTGGGTATAAAACCATTCTTCGGCAAATACACAGAAACACCGAAACATCCGCACCACGCCCCTTTGACCCTGTGGTCCGGACCGGTGATTCTCGGCGTACTTGGCCTTGCCTTGGGCATCCTGCCTTCACTTATCTCAAAAGGACTTATTTCACCGTCAGTAAATGCAATAGCCGGCACCAGTGGTATCAAACTGGCCCTCTGGCATGGATTTACACCCGTTTTACTGTTAAGTGCCCTGACCCTCGCAGGCGGTATTGGGTTTTATTATCTGTCATTTGCAGTGAAGAAGCGCCAGCATTTCTTCGACAAACTGGCTCAATATGGCCCTGAAGAGGGGTATAACCTGTTGCTTTCAGGTTTGGTTTCTTTCTCTGCAAGACAAACCAGGTTTTTTCAAAGCGGGTATCTGCGGCACTATTTTTACTGGATTCTGACAACATTCATGATCCTGGTAATTTTTACCCTTCTGAGAAACGACCTGTTGAGCCTCATCCGCCCCGATTTCTCGGGAATCTGGTTTTATGAGGCTCTGCTTGTGGTCATCATGATACTGGCCACTTACAGTGCCATTGTATCAAAGACGGTACTCCGGGCCGTTGCATCGTTAGGTGTGGTGGGATATGGAACGGCGCTGATCTTTTCTTTCTTCAGCGCTCCTGACCTGGCCCTCACGCAGTTTTCGATCGAAACCTTAACGGTTATAATACTTGTGCTAATTGCCTATAAAATTCCGAAAATATCCAGTATATCACCTAAAAGGAATCTCCGGCGTGATGCGGTATTGTCAATAACGGCCGGCGCGACGCTGTCGCTGCTCGTGATGATGGCCCTTGGTATGCCGGCAGATAACACTATAGGCACCTACTTCCTGGAGAACAGCTACGTTGCTGCCCATGGACGAAATGTCGTTAATGTGATTTTGGTAGACTTCAGAGCCCTTGATACCATGGGGGAAATAACCGTACTCGCATTGGCTGCCATAGGTGTTTATACACTGCAACGATTCAGGCACAGCCCGAAGAAAGAGGTGATCAAGGAGGACAAAATGGATTAAGCGATGATCTCAAAGTGGCGTTAAAGGTACAGAGCACCGAAACATTAAATGCAAGGATTTTGGATTATCTGTTTTCTATATCCCTTACCTTTTCGATTAAAGCGGGCCACGACCCCTCCGGTATTTTTGCTCCCATGGTCTCTACAGCTTTGGATGATACCAGTGAGGCAATTTCACCGCATTTCTGAAGTTCAAGTCCACGGGTTAAACCGTAAAGAAATCCTGCAGCGTAACTGTCCCCTGCCCCTGTGGTGTCGACTGCTTTCGTCTGAACCGGTAATATATGGTATACCTTATCGCCTTTTTTTACCAGTGACCCATGCCGGCCGGTTTTCACCACAGCCACCTCGCACATCAGGGAAATTGCTTCGAGTGCCTGCAGTGGTTCAAATCCGGTAAAAGCCAGCGCCTCTTCCTCGTTGGCAAAAACAATATCCACATAACGGGCTACCAGGCTTTTCAGAAAATCAAGATTCTGAGACACAATATTGTAGCTCGAAAGGTCAATAGCCACTTTCAATCCTGCCTCATGTGCAGTTTTAACTATGCTCTCAATCAGGCCGTGATCCTGTACGAGGTAACCTTCCACATAAACAATGTCGTACTTTTGCATCAATTCCCTGTTAAAATCGCCGGAAGTTAAGCCAGCTGCAGCGCCAAGGAAGGTGGCCATGGTCCGCTCCGAGTCGGCACTGACCATCGCCATTACTCTTCCTGTATCTAAACTGCTGAGTGGAAGATGGGTGGTGATGTTGTTCTGTTGAAACTCCGCGGCAAATAAACGACCAAGGTCATCATTACCGATTTTCCCGGCATATCCGCAGATTCCCCCCAGACTGGCTAAGCTGTGTATGGTATTGGCGGCTGAGCCGCCTGTGGTGACATCTTTCTGATATTTCAGTGTCGCCTGGTAAATAACAGCCGACTGCTCATTATCCACAAGGGTCATGCCTCCCCGGGGGAGACCGAATTCACCAAGCAGCGCATCATCAGGCAGTGCTATCATTATATCAACAAGGGCATTGCCCACACCCAAAACTTTAACAGGAGAATCTGATCTGTTGCTATTCATCGTCATGTTTTTTATTTTGTGGCAAAATTAGCTTATTCTTTTAATTATGTGATAATCGAATATTACCACGCCTCTCGTGTGATTGCCGGCAACCAGCATATTGTTGAGCAAGAGGATTAGTCCAAAAATACTACACTTTCCTGCACCTCCCGAAGTGGCTGAAAATCTTTAAGAATTGTTAATTAAAGACATTTTGGTATTAATTACTTTCGCGATTCATTAAAATATAATACCTGTTCAATTTGATTTTAATTTACCAGAAAGATTTAATTTAACTTTTAAAAATATAAGGTATGACAAGCAAAAAAATCATTGCCGTTGTTGGCGCCACCGGCGCACAGGGCGGCGGTCTCACCAGGGCGATATTAAGTGATCCGGACAATACTTTTCAGGTTCGGGCGATAACAAGGAATGCACAGTCAGAAAAAGCAAAAGAACTCGCAGGTCTTGGAGCGGAGGTAGTTGAGGCAGATGTAGCTGACAAAGAGAGTCTCGTGAAAGCATTCGAAGGTGCCTATGGCGTTTTCTGTGTTACTTTCTTCTGGGAACACTTCAGTCCGGAGAAGGAAAAAGAGCATGCAAAGAACATGGCAGAAGCGGCTAAGGAGGCAGGAGTTAAACATGTTATCTGGTCATCGCTGGAAGATACGCGCAACTGGGTACCGCTTGACAGTGACAGGATGCCTACGCTGATGGGCGATTATAAAGTCCCACATTTCGATGCCAAGGGAGAGGCCAATGCCTACTTTGAAAACAGTGGTGTTCCATATACCATTCTGTACACTTCATTCTACTGGGATAACTTTATTTATTTCGGCATGGGGCCCCAAAAATCAGAGGATGGCAATTACACATTGGCCATGCCGGTCGAAGACAAAAAGTTTCCCGGAATAGCAGCTCAGGACATTGGGAAATGTGCCTTGGGAATCTTTAAGGCAGGTGAGATTTTTCAGGGAAAAACAGTTGGGATCAGCGGGGAGCACTTAACCGGCGAAGAAATGGCTGAAGGTTTTTCAGGTTTATTGGGTAAAAGGGTAAATTACTATGCGGTACCAGCGCCTGTTTACCGCACATTTGGCTTTCCAGGGGCTGAAGATCTAGGAAATATGTTTCAGTTCAACACTGACTTTGCAGAATATTTCTGCTCTGCAAGGGACATTGAAGTATCCCGGCTGCTGAATCCGGAACTGCTCAGCTACACAGAATGGCTGCAGCAAAACAGAGAGCAACTCACTGAAGCTTTTTCATAAGGGTGCTGCGGGAATGCCCGTAACAACATGTCGGAAGTCCATGCTTCTGAAGTTTGCCTTTTCCGGATAAAACCCTAATTTTGATTGCTTCAGCAGGCCATAAATAAATGATCAGACAATTTATGAAAGCAATTCAGGAGTTTCAGGTATTTGTCAAACCCGCAGGTTCGATATGCAACCTGGGGTGTAATTATTGTTATTACCTTGAAAAGAAGGAGCTTTATCCGGGAAAGGCTCATTTAAAAATGGGTGACGAACTCCTTGAACAGTATATCCTTCAACACATTGATGCAACGAAGGCTGAGACGATTATGTTTTCATGGCACGGGGGAGAGCCCACAATAGCCGGACTTGATTTTTACCGGAAGGCATTGGATTTTCAGCAGAAACACCTTCCTCCCGGGCGCAGCATCATCAACGGGATACAAACAAATGGAACACTACTTGATGATGAATGGTGCAGGTTTCTTTCCAAAGAGAATTTCATTACCGGCATAAGCATGGATGGCCCCGAGGAAATGCACAACCTCTTCAGGAAAGACAAAAACAGACAGGGAACTTTTAAAGAAGCACTAAAAGGGTACCGGATGCTTCAGGAATATGGACTTATCCCTGAAATACTTTGCGTCGTAAACGGTGTTAATGTAAGGTATCCCAGTGAGGTATACTCCTTTTTCAAACACCTTGAACCCGATTTTATTACCTTCCTTCCACTGGTTAAACAACTGGCCGGCACTTCGTCTGTTACACCGCTCAGTGTTCGGGCAGGGGATTTTGGCCGTTTTCTGGTTACCATTTTCGAGGAATGGCTTGAAAAGGATATCGGAAGGCTGAAAATACAGATTTTCGAAGAAGCTCTCCGTACAGCCTTCAACCAGGGTCACTCTCTTTGTATTTTCAGGGAGACATGCGGTGGTGTTCCGGTGATTGAACACAACGGCGATTTCTACTCCTGTGACCATTACGTGGAGCCACAACACAGGCTGGGAAACATCAGGAAACATTCACTCGCCTGGTATCTGGACAGTCCTAAGCAAAAAGCATTCGGGGAGGCCAAGGCAAATACACTTCCAAGGTATTGTCTCGATTGTGAGGTAAAAACCATGTGCAACGGAGAATGTCCCAAAAACCGTTTCATAAAGACTCCCGGAGGAGAACCCGGCCTGAACTATTTATGTGTAGGGTATAAGATGTTTTTCAACCATATTCAGCCGTTTGTTGAGGCTGTAAAGCAGGCTACTTCAGTTTCTCCTTAAAAAACACCACCGTCCTTTTCCACGAAAGTTTCGCAGCCTCTTCATTGTAGCGGGCTGTATTGGTGGAGTTATTAAATGCATGCTGCGTCCCGGGATAAATAAAAATCTGGTGTTCCTTGCCGTGCTTTTTCAGTGCTTCCTCAAAGGCAGGAATTCCGGCATTTATCCGTTCGTCGGTTTCGGCAAAATGGGCCAGGATGGGAGCCTTGATGGCGGGCACTTCTTCAGCAGTGGGAACCCTGCCGTAATAGGGAACAGCTGCGTCAAGGTCCGGTGAATGAACAGCCACCTGGTTGGTCATGGCACCTCCCCAGCAAAATCCTGTACATCCTACTTTACCATTGGAGTTGGGATGGGTTTTCAGGTATTTGACGGCAGCGACGAAGTTTTTGGTGGTTTCTTCGCTGTTAAGTTTAGCGAAGAGTTCGCCGGCATTGGATCCATCATCGGGAGTTCCTCCAACGGGAGAGAGCGCATCCGGGGCCAGTGAAAGAAAACCCTCCTGCGCCATCATACGGGTAACATCCTGAATATGTGGCGTCAAACCACGATTTTCATGAATAACGATTACAGCAGGAAATTTCTTCCCCTTCCGGGGTTTGGCGAGGTAGGCCCGCATATCGCCTGTTTCGGCAGGATAGGTTACGAATTCAGCACTGATGTCTTTCATCTTTTGCTTCTTTTCAGCTGCAGAAAGTGAGCTGTCGTCGAGCACAGGTAGAAGAGTAAGTGCCAGGGCGGTGCTGCCTGTAATGCCGGTTAGTTTCCTGATAAATGTGCGACGGCCGGTTTTTCCATTTTGAAGATCATCGATCAGCTTGTTCATCTCATTATCCATGGTAGTCGGTTTTTGGTGAAATTTGTGACATGCATGTAAAATTACGTAACTTTTTTAAGAAAGGATACATTCAGGGAACCAGTTTTTCAGGATAAGTAAGATTTTCTGCAATTCCAATTTTGGGGTGAAGGCTGAGAATAGTTTACTGCCCCACACCTTTCGCAGGTTGGGGCGCGAACAAAAATTCACATTCAGGGTTAAGACAAATAAAAAAGATGAACAAAAAGAACCTGCAAATAAAGCTGGGCATATTCCTGATGGTTTTTTCGGGAGTGTTCTTTGCAGCTACCCTCATTATCCCCCTGCTTAATCTGCCCACGCGGACAAAAATAGTGGCGGCCACGGCAAGTTTTATCCTGATGGAGATTGTATTCTGGTCGGGAGGGTTCCTGGTTGGCAAGGAACTTTTTGTCAGGTATAAAAAGCAACTAAATCCGGCGAACTGGTTCAAAAGGAAGATTTGATTTTTTAACTATTTTCGCATAGTCCGGAGCCGGAAAAATATGTAACTTTTTAAAAAATGTCAACTATGTCATTACTCTTATCCCCTCTTCAGATAAAAGACATTGTATTTAAGAACCGCATTGTTATGTCGCCCATGTGCCAGTACACGGCTGTTGACGGGTTTGCCGGCGACTGGCATTTGGTACACTACGGCAGCCGGGCGGTTGGTGGCGCCGGACTGATCATACAGGAGGCCACTGCCGTCTCCCCTGAAGGTCGTATTACACCGGGTGACCTCGGACTGTATGATGACCAACACATGGAGAAGCTGCGCGCTATCACCTCGTTTTTGCAGGCCCATGGATCCGTTGCCGGTATTCAGCTCGCGCATTCCGGAAGGAAAGGAAGCTGCGCCATGCCATGGGAAGGTGGATATCAGCTCAGGAAGGAAGCAGGAGGCTGGCAAACGGTTGCCCCATCGGCAATTCCGTTTAATCCGGAAGATAGCGCACCACAGGAACTGGATGAGGCCGGCATAAGCAAAGTTATTTCCGATTTCAGGGAGGCTGCGTACCGTGCGTATCAATGCGGATACGAGGTAGTTGAGATTCATGCGGCACACGGTTACCTGATACATGAGTTTCTGTCTCCTCTGAGCAACCAACGCACCGACAGTTACGGAGGCTCTTTTGAGAACAGGATACTCCTGTTGACAGAAATCGTGCAGGCAGTTCAATCGGTATGGCCACAGCGTCTGCCGCTGTTTGTAAGGATATCGGCCACCGACTGGGTGGAAGGAGGATGGAACATCGAAGAGGCGGCACGGCTTTCAACTGTTTTGAAAGAGGCAGGAGTTGATCTGATCGACTGTTCCTCGGGAGGGCTGGTGCCCTATGCACGGATACCATTTGTCCCCGGCTATCAGGTAGCCTTTTCGGAGAGAATCAGGAGAGAATCAGGTATCCTTACCGGTGCAGTCGGACTGATAACTGAAGTGAGCCAGGCCGAAGAAATCCTTAGCAAAGAGCAGGCCGACCTGATACTTATTGCCAGGGCATCGCTGCGTGAACCCTATTTTGCATTGAATGCTGCCAGAATGCTTGGAGAAGATATCGAATGGCCACTGCAGTACCTGAGGGCAAAGTAGGCACACATGATCAACTTTAGCCATATCACAGGCAGGCTCTGCCCTTTCGGAAAGGGTAGGTGAGGTGGGGGGATTGCCGCATCGTTTCTACCATACTGCCGCCGCTGTGCGACTATGCGGTAGTAATTGACATAGCGTTTCTACCATACTGTCACTGCTATGCGGCTTTTCGAGTCGGGGAATTACAAACATCAAAAACACATAAGCAAAAAGCCGCATAGCGGCGATATTATGGTAGAGCGCCTCTTATCTCAAAAATATAATATCCCCCCAAAAATACATCATCAGCATAATTACCACAGCACCTGTCAGGTTCAGGAATAATCCGGTACGGGCCATCTGACCAACGCTGATTCTGCCGCTTCCAAATATGATGGCGTTGGGGGGAGTTGCAACGGGCAGCATAAAAGCCATGGAAGCCGACATGGTGGCCGGAATCATAAGCAGCAACGGGTGAATATCCGAACTGATGGCCAATCCGGCAAGTATAGGCAGGATCATCTCGGTGGTCGCAGTATTTGAAGTAAGTTCAGTAAGAAAAGTTATCAGCAATGAAATAAGCAAAATAATCAACATCGGGTGAAGAGTTGCCAGTCCTGAAAGTTGTGCGCCAAACCATAGCGACAGGCCAGATACTTTCATTCCGGTAGCGAGGGCGAAACCGCCGCCAAACAAAAGCAGGATATGCCAGGGCATCCGTGAAGCAGTGGCCCAATCGAGCAGGCGATTGCCCCTGATACTCTTTGAAGGAAGCAAAAAGAGCAGGATGGCCATCAGAATGGCTGATGTTCCATCATTTATAAACGCGCTTTCCGGGAATATCCTTGCCCAGCCGGGAATGACCACAGCGCCAAAGTTGAGGTCCACCCTGAAAAGCCATAAAAAGGCAAGGGCTAAGAAAACAACCAGGACTAATTTTTCCTCCTGGCTTATTTTCCCCATAGATTTTAACTGAATGGAAAATGTATTTCTGTCCATGGTTCTCCATTCGCCCTTTTTTGGTCGGAAACTCAGGAAAAGATAGATCCAGGAAATGCCAAAAATTACCAGGCTTACAGGCAATGCAAACATCAACCAGGTGGAAAAGGTAATCTCCGGGGCAGCGGGGAAGTATATATGATAGATCCTTGCAAAGGACAGGTTAGGCGGGGTTCCGACCAGGGTAGCCATGCCACCGGTAGAGGCGCTGTAAGCAACACCCAGCAAAAGTCCGATGCTGAATTTAATTGCCACTTTTTGTTGCATAAAGTCGTCTAGTTGTTTTATAATTGACAGGACAATGGGAAGCATCATCATAACGGTAGCGGTGTTGGAGATCCACATGGAGAGAAAGAAAGATGCGAGCATAAAGCCTAAAAGGATGCGGGCAGGACTGACACCGGTTGCACAAAGAATGTTCAGGGCAATCCGGCGGTGCAGGTCCCAGCGTTCCATGGCGAGAGCAACGAAGAACCCGCCCATAAACAGGAAAATAACATCATTGAAATAGGTAGCCGAGACATCTTTTCCGTCCATAATGCCAAATAAGGGGAACAATGCAACAGGCAACAACGAGGTAACGGCCAATGGGACGACCTCGGTGATCCACCATATGGCCATTAGCAGCGCCACACAGAATGTATAGGTAACCCCGGGATTACCGGGATCTAAATCCATAAAAAGCAGAATCCCCAGTATTAATGCCGGGGTAAGTATAAACCCAATGATTCTTTTTATTTTCATAAGAACCGCAATTGCATAATTTAATCAAGCCGATACTAAAATACCAAATAATCGAATATCCGCATGGAATACAAAAAAATATTCGGGATCATTTTTACCTGATTAGGCGAAAATTACCGTGTAGATTATTATCATAACAAACATCAAGTAATTAATACTTAGTTAACATATTTTTTCTACGATTAATCTGTTCACTATATTTTTGAAATTCAGGCAGCAAATCCAATCACAGAACTGTGTAATTAAAATGTCATCTAACCATCATACGCTTTAAAATCAGCATTCTCACATAGATATTATTATGATTATCACTCAGTTTGCAATCCCCCTGCTATTTATACGGAATTTAAATAAAAACACCCATCTTAATTGAGAAAAACCTTTATTTTTGAAACGGAATCATACAGAAGATTCATCCGGCTAAACCGGAATTTATGGACGCTTTTTAAAAAACAACTAAGATGAAGAATTTACCAATCATTCGATGGGTGATGGTTATTGTATTTATTTGCGGTATCGCAGGTAAATCGACCTATGCCCAAACCCAAGAACAAAAAAGTGCTATAACGGCAAAATACCAAATCCCGCTGTTAAGGCAATTAGAAAAAGATTTCAGGGGCAGGGAAAACAATGCAAAAGCTCAGGCCCTGGCCTTTGCGAGGAGCAGAAACCTCCCAGTAATAATCGAATTTGAGGATGGGGGTACCGGGGAGTTGCAGGCAATGGAAGAAGATGGTACCTTAATCTACTATCGAACCAACAACATTGCTGCGGCAGTATCGACCCGTGCAAATCATCTGAACACGGGTGGATCAACCGGATTCAACCTCGATGGACAAAACATGGTTGCTTATGTTTGGGATGCCGGCCATGCCAGGCCGACACACCAGGAATATGACGGACCGGGTGGAACAGACAGAGTATCGGTGATTGATGCGACCACCCCTTCGCTGCATTCCCACGCCGCCCATGTAACCGGAACCATTATTTCTTCCGGGTTTGTCGCAAAAGCAAAAGGCATGGCGCCCCAGGCAAGAGTAAATGGTTATAACTGGAGCAGTGATTTATCAGAAGCAACCGCTGCCGCAGCAGACGGGATGCTGCTGTCCAACCACTCCTATGGCTGGTCAACCAGCGGGCTTCCCGATTACTATTTCGGAACCTACATGAGTACCGCAAGTAGCTGGGACCAGCTCCATTATGATGCGCCCTACTATCTTATGGTAAAATCCGCTGGCAATGATGGCACCAATAATTATAATACAACGCCTCTTGATCCGGATAATCCGCAATACGACAAGCTTGTCGGCGTTTCGGTCGCAAAAAACAACCTGTTGATTGCCAGCGCCAATGATGCAAGTATTGATGCAGATGGAAATTTACTCAGCGTTAGTATCAGCTCTTTCAGCAGCCAGGGACCAACCGATGACCTGCGCATTAAACCGGATATTACCGGAAACGGAGCAGGTCTCTATTCGACATATCAAGGTTCAGACGATGCCTACGGCTCCATTTCAGGTACTTCCATGTCTGCGCCAAATGTTACAGGCACACTCCTCTTGCTGCAACAACACGCCAAAAATACCAGGGGAGATTTCCTTTATGCAGCCACTTTAAAGGGTTTGGTATTACATACGGCCGACGATGCAGGCATTACTGGTCCCGATGCTATTTGGGGATGGGGATTACTGAACGGGAAGAAAGCAGCAGAAGCCATCTCCAACAATGGAGTAAATTCTCTCGTCATGGAGCGTGAGCTTCTGCCGGGTGAAACCTACACGTTCACAGTTAACAGTGACGGCATCAACAAATTAATGGCTTCCATTTCCTGGACTGACCCTGCCGGAACTGCCAGTTCAACACTAAACCTCACAACCCCCATTCTGGTGAACGACCTCGACATCAGGGTCTCCCGGAACGGGACCACCTGGTATCCATGGAGGCTGACCGGAGTCAATACCAACGGGTTGGGTGATAATATTGTGGATCCATATGAAATGGTAGAGGTAGCCAACGCATCAGGAGCTTATACCATTTCTGTTTCACATAAAGGCAATCTTACAAATAACAAACAAAATTACAGCCTCATCATAACAGGAATAATCAACCAGGAGTTATGCGAAGCATTGGTACCGACCGGACTGAGTATTTCCAACGTTACTGAAACCAGCGCAAGTGTGAGCTGGCAGGTTGCACAGGAAACAATTTACGACATTGAATACCAACCTGCAGGAGCACCCGACTGGACAAGGGTATCGACATACAGCTCACCTTACCTTATTCAGGGACTTTCAGAGTTATCAGAATATAATGTCAGAATCAGGAGCAGATGCAACACTGGCAGTGTTTCAGATTTTTCGGCCTCCATCAATTTCAGTACACCTGGTGAACTGATCGACAGCGAGGCTCCAACATCACCGGGGAACATTGCAGCAAGCAACATAACACACAATTCGCTTGACCTTTCATGGAGTGCGTCAACCGACAATATCGGCGTTATAGGTTATGAAGTATATATGAACGGCGTTCTGAAAACCTCAGCAACCAGCACGAATGCGTTCATAAACGGATTAAGTCCGGATAATACCTACTCATTCTATGTCAAGGCAAAAGATGCCACCGGGAATATATCAGAACAGAGTTCATCCATTTCAGTTACTACCGATGTTCTAACAGTCAATTATTGTTTATCTTACGGATCTGCAAAGGCGACTGAATATATTCAAACCGTGAAAGTCGGAAATTACATCAATAATTCAGGCAACAATTCAGGCTATGGTGACTTTACATCTCAACCAATCGATCTTATACGAAGCGGCAACACCATAACCATCACTCCGGGATGGAGCGGAAGGAAGCGCAATGAAGCATACATGGTATGGATAGATTACAACGGAGACGGTGATTTTGATGATGCAGGGGAGCTGGTTTTCAGTCAGGCAAAAACCAGTGCTTCCTCAGTTTCAGGAACGTTTACCATTCCTGACGGTGTAACAGCCAAAACTACCCGGATGAGGGTTTCCATGAAGTTCAACAATTATCCCTCTCCATGTGATACCAATTTTAACGGTGAGGTGGAAGATTACCTGGTAAATATTCTTTCTGCAGGTAATGCGAACGGTGATATAACACAGAAATCAGCCACAATAGGTCCAGAAGTCAGGGAACCTGGCCTGCGGGAATTGAAGGTATACCCGAACCCTGCCAATGATAGACTGAACATGATTTTCAATGATTACGAACCAACCTCCGTAAGGATTTTCAACAGCACCGGACTGCTGGTCATCGACAGGAGATTTGAAAACAGCATTGATATTTCAAAACTGTCCAATGGACTTTATATCATCGAATTATCAGATGAACAAAA
>CAYMXK010000012.1:0-27090 GCA_964393915.1 uncultured Prolixibacteraceae bacterium | reverse complement strand
GGGTGATGAATTCCGTGCAGGTATCGACCGCATCTGGGACATCGTACTGGCCCACCGGTTATCTCAGGACGGGCAGCTCCTGTACGGATTGGCCACGGACGATGCCCACAACTACCATGGTGGAAATGCCGGCCCGGGAAAAGGGTGGATGATGATTAAGTCTGAACATCTCAATGAAAATTCGATTCTGGATGCCATCGATAAAGGAGATTTTTATGCTTCCACAGGTGTTGAACTGAAAACAATCTCCTTCAATGGCAAAACGTTGAAAGTAGCAATAAATCCCCGCGAGGGCGAATCCTATGTTACTGAGTATATCGGCACCCGCAGGGGTTTTAATACCGAAAGTACACCCACTTTGGATGCGTCGGGCAATCCTTTTGAAAATACCACCCTGTCATACAGCGACGAAATTGGAACGGTACTGGCAGTTTCCGAGGGGATTGAATCATCTTATTCGTTCAATGGGGATGAGTTGTATGTGAGAGCCAGGATAACCTCATCGGCCGGACAGGTGGATCCTTCGACCGGAAATATCTTAGGGAAGCAAAAAGCTTGGGTGCAACCTGTTATCATGAAATGAAATTTATTCCTACCGGAGTCTTTCAGGTACCTGGTATTTCCCGGCTGATAATCTGAATAATCCGGAATAATTTCAGTTGTATGAATAATTTCCAGAGTAACCTGAGAATATTATGGACAGCAAGTGTAGCCATCGCTGGACTGGCATTTTTACTTGCTGTATTGCTCTATACTGGCTTGCAGGCAAAAAATACTGAAGCTTCTTCCGGTGAAGACATCAAAAGAAACCATCAGACTAACCAGGAGTTGACACCCTCCGGAATTGATACCATCCTTTTTCTGCACACCAACGACCGCCATTTCGATCTGAACCTGACAGAGGAGTTTTCTGCCGTAATCAGAGGATTGCGGGAAAGGTACAACGATGTCTTTCTTTTTGATGCCGGTGATTTGTTCGTCCGACACCCCAACCGCTGGATCGTGAACGGAACCCCAAAGCCTGATTATGAGTGGTACAGTCAGCGTGCACACGAAATGATAGCCAGTTTGAATGACCAGAGGTACGACGCGGTCACGCTGGGGAACCACGAGCTGGCATATATTCAACCCTATACCCTGAATGCACTCCAAACGGCGCAAATGCCCCTGCTTGCTGCAAATATAGAGATTACCACACCCCATTTGCCACCGGTGAAGGATTATGTCATACTGGAATCAGAAAACGGTATCAGGATTGCCGTTCTTGGCCTTTCTGTGGACAATGCCCGATTCATGGGGGTCAAACAAAAGGATATCCTTCAGACAGCACAGGAATATATGATGTTGCGCGATTCATCCCATATTTTTCTGGCCTTGACTCACATAGGGCTCAATAATGACAGGCAACTGGCCAGCCGGTTTCCCCAACTGGACCTGATAATAGGAGGCCATTCTCACGACCTGCTCAAAGAGACCCTGCTGGTCAACGATGTACTGATTGCACATGCAGGAGGCAATCCTCATGTCGTATCCGATAGACACCCTGTGCTACTGGGAAAAGTTTTTGTCAGGCTCGAAAATGGACGGATAACCCATAGATGGGGTGAGGTTATTGAAATAACAGATGATTATTAATTGGGAATGTGTGGTTAATCAGATCTTCAGTTCACTCTATTTGGACTGATTTCCCTATCTTTGGTAATTACCGGTCAAATGATATAAAATGATTATGAAAGACGATCAGCGTAAATTTGGTACCGCCCCGGTTTTTTTCACGGCCATTTCCACCATTCTCGGTGCAATATTGTTTCTCAGGTTCGGATTTGCAGTCGGTACTTTGGGGTTCTGGGGGGTAATCCTGATCGTCCTTCTGGGTCACCTGGTTACCATACCTACAGCCCTTGCCATTTCTGAAATTGCCACCAATAAAAGGGTGGAAGGCGGTGGAGAGTACTTTATTATTTCCCGGTCGTTCGGATTGAATATAGGCGGCACCATAGGCATAGCCCTCTTCTTTTCTCAGGCCATCAGCGTTGCCTTTTATGTAATTGCATTTACCGAGGCTTTTGAGTATTTATTTCATCTGATGGCTGATACTTACGGTATAATTTTACCCCGGCAGGTGGTAAGTATTCCGGTAATGATTGGCCTTGGGGTTATGATTGTTACGAAAGGGGCCAATCTGGGTGTTAAGGCATTGTATTATGTGGTAGGGATTCTGTTTCTTTCACTGATCCTTTTTTTTGCAGGGAAGACAGATTATGCAGGTACTGCTTCATTTAATCTGGCAAGTGCCGAATTAAGAAATCCCGAACAATTTTTTGTGGTATTTGCGATAATTTGTCCGGCATTTACGGGTATGACAGCCGGGGTGGGACTCTCGGGCGACCTGAAAAAACCTTCCCGCTCCATACCAATGGGAACTACCCTGGCAACGCTTGCCGGTATGGTAATTTATTTCTTCGTGATATATAAACTGGCCGGATCTGCTTCGCCCGAAGATTTGCTCCAGCACCAACTGATTATGGCCAGGATTGCTGTTGGAGGTATGATTGTTATCCCTTTGGGTTTGGCGGCTTCCACATTTTCATCGGCATTAGGTTCCATAATGGTTGCACCGCGCACATTGCAGGCCCTTGCCCTCGATAAAACCTTTCCTTCAAATAAGTTAAACAGTTGGCTTGCATCCGCAACTGCTAAAGACAATGAACCCCGGAATGCCTCTTTGGTAACCTCTTCAATTGCCCTGGTTTTTGTTGCATTGGGCGATGTCAATGCAGTGGCTTCGATTATTTCGATGTTTTTTATGGTAACCTATGGCTCATTATGCCTGATCTCGTTTTTAAACCACTTCGGGTCTTCACCCTCCTACAGGCCATCTTTCAGATCAAGATGGTACATTTCACTCACAGGTTTCGTGATTTCGGTATGGGTTATGTTTAAAATCAGCACACCCTATACAGTAATGTCTTTTGCCATGATCACGGTAATCTATTTGTATATAAGTAATTATCGTCAGCACCTCAAAGGGTTGTCATCCATCTTTACCAATACATTATTCCAGTTAAACCGGAACCTTCAGGTACTGATTCAGAAGAAAAGCCACACACAAATCATTAATGAGTGGAGGCCCAGTGCTATTTGCATTTCCAAAGATTCATTTTACCGCGACAAGGCTTTCCGGTTGTTAAGCTGGATTTCGCATAAGTATGGTTTTGGGACTTACCTGCACCATATCAATGGCTATTACTCAAAAGCAACTGTAAATCAGGCCCGCGAAGAACTCAACAAATTATTGCGGCAATATGGTAAAGAAAACCATGTATATATCGATACCCTGATTTCACCCTCCTATACATCAGCCATTGCCCAGGCAATACAAATTCCGGGGATTGCCGGAATGGAAAACAATATGGTTATTTTTGAGTTCGACAAGGAGAACTTGAGCAACCTGGATGATATTACCGATAATTTCTCGCTGGTAAACTCAGGCGATTTTGATATTTGCATTCTCGGGAGCAGCTCAAAACCCATGCACTTCAAAAATGGCATCCACATATGGATCGATTCCATGGATACTTACAATGCCAACCTGATGATATTACTAAGTTTTATTATTCTCGGGCACACTGACTGGGAAAGGAGTCATATTAAAATTTTTGAGAAATGCCGAAGGGAAGAGTTTGAAGAAACAAGGAGAAAGACCGAAGAGCTGGTAAATAATGCCCGTCTGCCCATCACTATGAAAAACATTGAAATAGTAATTCAGGATCCCGAAGTTTCATCGAAAAGCATGATTAATGCACGATCGCAAGATGCGGGATTAACCATGATAGGGATTCGTGGGGAAATGGTGAAACACAAACGTGGTGAATTATTCAAAGATTACGATATGCTCGGATCAGTGGTGTTTGTTTACAGTAAGTTTCATAAGAATATAGATTGAAATTACTCCTGATCAATCTCCATTAGCTGAGACAGCAGGTGCAGATGGTGCTGCATCTCTCCAAGAGTTACCTGGTCTTGCTTCTCCAGGTTTTTCGCCAGCCTGTCGTGCAGGGTTGGAGGGATGGTTGTTGTAAGTTTGTCCCCTTTGGAGGTGAGCGCTATATTGACTTTTCTCATGTCCCCCGCCTTTGGCAGGCGGGCAATCAATCCTTTGCCTTCGAGCCGTTCAATAATTCCGTGCATCGAACTTGCGTTGAGGTTGAGAAATAGGCGCAGGTCATTTTGGGTGGCCTGGAAATTGGGAGCATTCTTCAGGTACTTAAGGCACAGCACCTGAGGTATACTTACGCCGTAATCCTTCTCTATGCGTTTCGATTCCTGGTTGATTGTACGCATAATCTGCCTGATTTTGATCAGAATATCGATGGTGTCCATACTGTTAAACGGATGTTTCAGATAGTAACTTGAGGAGCGCTCTCATTTCCGTGTAGTTGGCATAGGAATATTTTGCCCGGGTCTTGCTCATTCCGATCTTGACCGAGAAAATATCATCTGGTAACTCCTGGAAAAGAAATTCATCTGTCCAGTCATCACCTGCTGCCAGGATAAAATCATGTTCCATATTGCGAAGGTACCTGATGGCCGCTTTCCCTTTGTTGATTCCGCTGTTTTTTACCTCAATAACTTTATTCCCCTCCATTATTTCGAGGTTGTAATTAGAGAGCAGGCTCATCAGTTCGTCTTTTAGTTCTATGGCCCTTTGTGTTCCAAGTTCCTGATCGGTGTTGCGGTAATGCCAGACCAACGAGTAATTCTTCTCTTCTATAAACGTTCCGGGTGTCCGTTCGGTAAATAATTCAAGCACAGGCCTTACCAGGACTTTCCACTCTGCTGTGATATATTCCAGGAAATCCCAATCCTCCTCCTTCTTTCGGCTCCAAACGCCGTGCTCAACCACCAGGGAGAAGGGTTTATGCCCAAACCAGCTGGTAAAGGTTTCTTTGTCCCGCCCGCTGAT
Organism: uncultured Prolixibacteraceae bacterium; assembly: GCA_964393915.1. Classification (GTDB taxonomy): domain Bacteria; phylum Bacteroidota; class Bacteroidia; order Bacteroidales; family Prolixibacteraceae; genus UBA1413. The sequence continues at coordinate 22,124 of CAYMXK010000012.1, read as the reverse complement.
AAGGACAATTTCCGTATTGGGCATTCCTGCAATTTTTTCCAGAATGTTGTAGAGTTCCTCGTCGGGAGAGGCTTTTTGCGGATTGTTCCGAAATCCGACCAGGGTGCCGTCATAATCCAGAAACAGGATCCGGTTGCCTGCTTTTCTGAATTTGTTTATGATGTCACTCTCAATAGCCGGCGTTATTTTTTTTGAGTCGTAGAAGCTGCGTGAATGGGTAACTTTTACCAGCGATTTGATGAAATGGGAAGCCCATTTTCTAACGTCGTATCTCTTAAGTCGTTCCTGCATGTGGGTGTTTCGCATGATTTGCTCTTCATCAGGCATTTCGGCCGCCACCCTGATCGCATCAGACAACTCCTTCATATTGTTGGGATTCACAAGGATGGCTTCTCCCAGTTCCCGTGCTGCTCCTGCCATTTCACTGAGGATAAGCACCCCTTTCTGATCAATTTTGGAGGCGATATATTCCTTAGCCACGAGATTCATGCCGTCGCGGTTTGGAGTAACCAATGCTATCTCGCACGTACTGTAAAGGTCAACCAGGTCTTCGAAAGGAAAACTCCTGTAGAAGTACCAGACCGGCGTCCAGTTGATGGAGCCATGTTTTCCGTTTATACGGCCCACAAGTTCATCTACTTCGCTTTTCATTTGCTGGTACTGGGCAACTTTGGCCCGGCTCGGGACAGTGATCATGATGAGGGTGATCTTTTCTGTATAGTCAGGATTCTTCTCAAGGAAATAGTCGAATGCCTGCAGCCGCTTTTCTATACCTTTTGTATAGTCGAGCCGGTCGATGGAAATCACCAGTTTGATTTCGGGATTGGTGAGGATATATTTTTCCATTTCCCGCTGTACCTTGGTTTTGTCTTTTACAGCCCTCTTTTTTTGCTCCAGCGATGCATTGTGAAATTTGTCATAGTCAATGCCCATGGGGAAAATGTCGGTTTTTATGATCCTGTGGCCATGACTGATCTCGTTAAAGTTTACTTCAAGACCCAGCAGCCTCCTTATCGTACTCAGGAAATGTCTCTGGTAATCAAATGTATGAAATCCAATAAGATCGGCACCTAAAAGTCCTTCGATAATCTCCTTTCGCCACGGAAGAATCCTGAAAATCTCAAATGAAGGGAAGGGAATGTGCAGAAAGAACCCAATGCTCATTTTGGGCCTCTTCTCCCTGAGCATGTGCGGTACGAGCATAAGCTGGTAATCGTGTATCCATACCAGGTCATCGTCGGTGGCAGTTTCCAGGATTTTATCGGCATACTGCTGGTTTACTCTTCTGTAAGTTTCCCATTCCTGGTCGTCGTAATGAACGTACTGGGTAAAATAGTGAAATAATGGCCATATGGTTTTGTTGCTGAAGCCGAAATAAAAGCCGTCAAGGTCTTCGGCTGAAAGGTGCAACGGCATATAATTCATGGCTTTGAGCTTCCTCTCTACCTTTTCTTCAGTTTTTTTGTTCACCTCCCCGATGGTCAGACCTGACCAACCAATCCACAAATTGTCGTACGATTCAGAAACTGAGCTCATGCCCGTGGCCAGACCTCCGACACTTTGAATTATCTCAATTTCATCGCCCGTTGTTTCTACATTTACAGGCAGCCTGTTGGAAACTATAATTAATCTTTGCATATTATTGTTATATTTGTTCGTTCAGAAAGTATTTGCAAAGGTACAATAATAATTTTAAAACATAATTTCTTATCTATGAACAATCTTGATTATGGTATTATAGGGAATTGCAGAAGTAGTGCACTGATATCCAGATATGGATCCATTGAATGGTTATGCCTTCCCCATTTTAATTCTTCTTCGGTTTTCGCCCGCATATTGGACAAAGAGAGTGGTGGTAGTTTACAAATATTCGTTAACGAAGAATACGCAATTCATCAGCAATATCTTAAAAATACCAATGTATTGGTGACCCGTTTCACTAACGGCATAAACTGTTTCGAAGTACTCGATTTTATGCCCCGCTACCGCAACGAGGAACGGATAGTTTACAATCCCCCGGATGTAATCCGCTATTTCAGGTTTATAAGCGGCCGACCCGAATTCAGGCTTCTGTATGATCCCAAACTGGAATATGGTGAATATAAAACCTATACCATACAAGAGAACGATTACATAAAAAGTTTCACAAAGTCAGGCCCTTACGATTCCATGTATCTCTATTCCGGTTTTGATCCCGGCAGAATATTAGCTAGTCAGCCCATTGAACTCAGCCAGGACCAGTTTATATTGCTGAGTTATCATCAGAAAATATTGCCGCAAACCACCGAAAGGTCTTATCTGAAATTGCAGAGAACCGAGGTCTACTGGCTTAACTGGACGGAAAGAACTACCCGTTACGTAAAATATGGTCCGGAAATTACGCGCAGTGCTTTAGCGCTTAAGCTGTTGAGCTACGATAGTTCGGGTGCAGTTTTAGCCGCTCCCACAACTTCGCTTCCCGAAACCATCGGGGAGGAACGCAACTGGGACTACCGTTTTTGCTGGATCCGGGATGCCTCTATGGTGGTCCGGGTCATGAGCGATCTGGGTCATATTAACGTTGCCCAAAGGTTTATCCGGTTCCTGTTAAACCATATCTCCGATAAGGATGAAAAGATCCGGATCATGTATGGAATCGACGGAGAATCCCGCCTGACCGAAAAGAAACTGAAACATCTTGCCGGATACGAAGGTTCGAAGCCTGTGCGGATAGGAAACGATGCATACCGGCAAAAGCAAAACGATATCTACGGTATTCTGATGGATGTGATTTATCAGCAGTTCAATGTTTTTAAAACTTCGCTGCAAAACAGTGAGGAACTATGGACCATGGTCCGTAACATCGTCAATACAGTCGAACGCAACTGGCGAAAACCCGACCGCGGCATTTGGGAAATCAGGAGTGAGAACAGACATTTTACTTTTTCCAAGGTATTGTGCTGGGTGGCCATCGACAGGGCGATTAAAGTGGCAGGGCTGATCAATATGGATTATGTAACTGCCGATTGGACCAAACTTAAAAATAAAATAGAGAATGATATTCATAAGCATGCATGGAATGAGGAAATAGGTGCCTTTGGCCAGTATTATGGTTCTACAGATATGGACGCGGCTAACCTGCTGATGGAGCCTCTCGGATTTATTGACGCTGCCGATCCCCGTTACGTGGCCACAGTCAGGGAAACAGGAAACCAGCTGGAGCGCAACGGGCTCATGTACCGCTACCGCAACAGGGATGATTTCGGCAAACCCTCCTCATCATTTACCATCTGCACTTTCTGGTACATTACGGCGCTATACAAAACCGGCGAGCTCAAAAAAGCCACTCAATTGTTCAATAAACTGATTTCATACAGTAACCACGTGGGATTGTTGAGCGAAGACATCGATTTCGAAACCAAGAGGTTGCTGGGCAATTTCCCGCAGGCATACTCACATCTGGCGCTGATAGAAACCGCAATTATCCTGCAGGGAGGGGAAGTTACCGAGGAGGAGACGATTCTGGAAATGTTAAGTAGTTGACCGTTTTGGGTTGAGTGCTAAAAGGGCGGGGTTCTGCTTCATTTTAGGATGTTTTTCAGTTTTGGGGAAGAATTATCTGCTGCCGGGATTATCAGGTTAAAAGAGAATGCTATTTTTAACCAAAATTTTTGAAAATAACAGCATGATGCATCAACTGAATGATTTCCTGGGCCGGATAGATGGCCATATTGGAGGCTCGCAATGGTTTGTTTTTCTCCTTTTGGGAACCGGGGTTTTCTTTACCATTTATTTGAAATTTCCGCAATTCAGGTACCTGAAGCATTCCCTGCGGATTGTGAGGGGCAAATTTGATAAAGAGGGCGACAAAGGCGATACCAGCCATTTTCAGGCGCTGACCACAGCATTGTCAGGGACTGTGGGTACCGGAAATATTGCCGGGGTAGCCCTTGCTGTTCACCTAGGAGGACCTGCCGCCCTGTTCTGGATGCTGATGACAGCCGCAGTCGGTATGACCACCAAGTTTGTGGAAGTTACCCTTTCTCATAAATACCGTGAGTTTGCCGAGGATGGTTCAGTTTCCGGAGGCCCGATGTACTACATGAAAAACCGCCTCAATATGAAATGGCTGGCCGCAATTTTTGCCGTTGCCACCATCATCAGTGCATTCGGGACCGGTAGCCTGCCGCAGATCAACAGCATTTCAAACTCCATGTTTGCTACTTTTGGGCTTAACCATATGCTTACAGGTGCTGTTCTTGCTGTATTGCTCGGGTCAGTGATTATCGGGGGCATAAAAAGGATTGCTGCCGTGACTTCCCGCCTGGTGCCGGCTATGGCGCTTATTTACTTTGTGGGCGCCATTGCTGTGGTTTTGTACAATTACGAAAATATAATCCCGTCATTCATCACCGTTTTTCGTGATGTTTTTACCGGTTCGGCCGCTACAGGCGGTTTTCTTGGTGCATCTCTTGCCTTTGCGTTCAACCGGGGTGTTAACCGCGGACTGTTTTCCAATGAGGCCGGGCAGGGATCTGCTCCCATTGCCCATGCCGCCGCCCGGGCGCATGAACCTGTTTCCGAGGGTCTGGTAGCATTGCTCGAACCTTTTATCGATACCATCATTATCTGTATGCTCACCGGTATGGTGCTCCTCTCTTCCGGTGTCTGGAATGAAAAGCATGTTAACCAGTTTCAGACTGCCGACCTTGTTGTGCTGGATGGAACCTATAACGAGCAGTCCGAAGAGGACGCGCAGAAGCTTTTTGAATTCCTGAAGGGTAAAACTGCCCTTCCTCTGTTTAGTGGTTCCATCGACATTGTGAATGGCATTCCCCAAAACGCCCCAACCATACTCCATTCCCGTTCAGTTGCCGAAGATGTAAGAGTTACGCAGCGGGGGGCGGCTTTCAACGGTTCTGTCTCTTTTCTCAATGGCAAACTGGTTACTCAGGAGGGAATCTCTATGTCCGGAAAATCGCTCATGCACAGTGCACCACTTACAACGCTGGCTTTCACCAGGAGTTGGTTTGGTAATTATGGTGCTTATATTGTAGCCATTGGTCTTTTGCTTTTTGCTTTCTCCACCGCCATCAGCTGGTCTTATTATGGTGACAGGGCAGTTACCTATTTGTTTGGCGTAAAGGGGATCATCTATTACAGGTTAGCCTACGTTATTGGATTCTTCCTGGCCTCTTTCACCGATACGACCATCGTATGGACCTTCTCAGGTATTGCGATTGCCCTCATGACCATTCCCAACCTCTTCGGTATATTGATGCTGCACAGGGAAATGAAATCAGAAGTAAAAAGCTTCTGGAAAGAATATGCCGGCAGGTTTCCCGGGGAGAAGGTGCCGAAAGGGTAGTGCTTCGGGCAGCAACCGCAGCGAAAATCGACATATAAAAGCCGCAAATTAAAAATCATATTTTCTACCTTTGCAGCCAATTATGAAATCAACGTATCCCGAAAATTTTGAATCGAAAATTGGCTTTGACCGCATCCGTGAATTATTGAAAAATAAGTGCCTGAGCGGATTGGGTGTTGAATTGGTGGAGGAGATGGATTTTTCACACAATTTCCAGGCAGTAAGTACTCAACTTGCTGAAACAGATGAGTTCGTCCGGATTCTTCGCGAGTACCCCAATTTTCCGGTCAGTTACTATTTCGATATAAGGGAGCCGCTCGACAGAATCAGGCTTGACGGAAGGTTCCTGGAAGTGGAAGAGCTTTATGACCTTAAACGAGCGCTTGAAACCTTAAAAGCCATAGTTGCCTTTTTCAGTCCCTCCAAAGCAGAGTTTCTGCCACTGCTCTCCCGGAAAGCTTCGCAAATTAGGGTATATCCTTATATTTCAGACCGGATCGATTCTATTCTCAACAAATCGGGAAAAATCAGGGACAACGCATCACCCGAACTCGCCCATATCCGTAAAGATATACTTTCCCTTCAATCCGGAATTTCAAAGCGGCTTCATGCCATTCTCAAGCAGGCCCAGAAAGACGGATGGGTGGATGATGATGCCTCCGTAGCTATCCGCGACGGGCGTGCAGTGATCCCCGTCCTGTCGGCCAATAAGCGCAAGCTCAAAGGGATCGTCTACGACGAATCGGCCACCGGGAAGACAGCCTATGTGGAACCGGCTGAGATCGTGGAAATGAACAATGAAATCCGCGAACTCGAATATGCTGAAAGAAGGGAGATCATCCGCATTCTTGTGAATATTGCAGGTGAAATCCGGCCTTATATCGATGACCTTATCTATGCGGATGAATTTCTCGGGGAGATTGATTTTATAAGGGCCAAGGCATTACTGGCACTCGATTTCGGGGCCATCAGGCCTGAAATTTCAGACCGGAGCCTTATCGACTGGCGCCAGGCTATTCATCCCCTGCTGATGTTGTCGCTGCGCCGGGAAAACCGCACCATTGTTCCTCTGGATATTTTTCTCAGCGATGAGAACCATATCCTGATGATCTCCGGTCCTAATGCCGGAGGCAAGTCGGTGTGCCTTAAAACGGTCGGACTCCTGCAATATATGCTCCAGTGCGGCTTACTTGTACCTGTGCAGGAAGGAAGCAAAACCGGTATCTTCCGACAATTGTTCATAGATATCGGCGATGAGCAGTCGATCGACAACGACCTGAGCACCTACAGTTCGCACCTCCTCAATATGAAACATTTTGTACGGCACAGCGATGAGCGTACGCTGGTGCTGATCGATGAGTTTGGGACCGGAACGGAGCCCATGCTTGGAGGCGCGATTGCCGAAGCCATACTAAACAGGCTAAATCAGCAAAAAACCTACGGGATCATCACAACGCACTATACCAACCTGAAGCATTTTGCATCCTCGGCTCCCGGAATTGTCAACGGTGCCATGTTGTATGATTCCCAGAAAATGGATCCGCTGTTCAGGCTTGAAATTGGCAAGCCCGGCAGTTCTTTTGCTTTTGAAATAGCGCGTAAAATCGGCCTTCCGGAAGAAATTTTGCAGGATGCCACAGATAAGATCGGTAAAAAACACATCGACTTCGACAAGAACCTTCGTTCAATAACCAGGGACAAGCATTACTGGGAGACCAAGCGGCAGAAAATCAGGCAGGTAGAGAAAGCTGTTGACGAGATGGCCGGTACTTACCGGAGTGAGTTGGAGGAAATGCGCCAGATGCGCAAGGAGATACTGAAAAAGGCTAAGGTGGAAGCTCAACAATTGCTGGCAGGGGTTAACAAGCAAATCGAGAATATTATCCGCGAAATCAGGGAATCGCAAGCCGAAAAGGAGAAAACGCGCCATCTGCGGCAAGAACTTGAAACCCTCAAACTGCAAGCGGCACCGGAAAACCTGGAAGAAGATGATGTAATTGCCCGCAAACTGGATAAGCTGCAGAAGAATGAAAAGCGGAGGAAGAAAGGCAAAACAGAAACTGTCGTTCAGCCAGAAATAGTAATCGAAGAAAAGTCTGTATGGACCAAAGGAGATAAAGTCAGGGTTACCGGACAAGATACGATTGGAGAACTGGTCAGTTTTAACGAAAAAACGGCAGTGGTGCAATTGGGTAACCTGATGATGACAATGCCAATTGCAAATATCGAAAAGATCAGCAGCAACGAAGCCCGCAAGGCAAAGCGGTCGTCGGGCCGCAGCGGATTGTCCATCACCCTCGATTACAGCGAGCGGCGAATGAACTTCAAGTCTGAAATCGACATCCGGGGAATGCGCGCAGAAGAGGCAATCCCGAAGGTGCAGACTTTCATAGATGAAGCCACCATGTTCGAGGTATCGCCCTTAAGGATACTGCACGGCAAGGGCCATGGCATTCTCAAGGAGATGATCCGGCAATTTCTTCGCACCGAGCCTATGGTTTTGTCGTTCAATGATGAGCATGTGCAATTCGGAGGGTCGGGGATTACAATCGTGGAACTGAAAGTTTAACCTGAGGCATTGTTGACCACTATTTAATTTTGAACTTATTTACAAAATGCCTTTTCCATTTCAAAAAAACCGTACATTTGTTTTATAACCTTAAATGAAAAAATCATGTTACCAAAATTCTTATTGGCCGACAACTCACTCGAAACTCCTGAGTCAATTTTTGTTGTTCACAACGAGAACCCACGTTTTATCATAGAAAGTGATATTGAGGATTTCTGGAGCAACCAGAAAATTCATTGGATTGACGAGGAGCCGGACAACGAAGAGCTGGTTGCCCAACTTATCGAAAGTGCTGAAGAGTTCCTGGAAATGGAATTCGAGCAGGAGTTCGATGAGGATGAGGACGAAGAAGAATAACCTGGTTTTATTTTTCCACCTGTTTAAGGGATAGTTGTATCCTTTTGCGTGCTATGTCAACCTCGATTACCTTCACCATCACCTGCTGGTGAAGTTTTACAATTTCATTTGGGTCTGAAACAAAGCGATCGGCCATTTCTGAAAGATGGATGAGCCCGGATTGCTTTACGCCGATATCCACAAAAGCACCGAACCTGGTGATATTGTTGACTATACCAGGAAGAACCATACCTGTTTGGAGATCTTCCATCCTGAAAATGCCGTCGGCAAACTCAAAAACTTTTATAACTGTTCGCGGATCTCGCCCGGGTTTGGCCAGTTCATTTCTGATGTCATGCAGTGTCGGAAGGCCAGCCTCTTCTGTTACATACCCGGCAAGGTCTATCTTTTCTATGAGACTATCATTTTGAATAAGTTGTTGAACACTGCATTGCAGATCGGCGGCCATCTTTTCAACCAGGGGATAGGATTCAGGATGTACCGCAGAATTGTCGAGGGGATTTGGAGATTCAGGGATACGTAAAAAGCCGGCAGATTGTTCGAATGCTTTTGCCCCCATCCTTGGAACATTCATCAGCGCTGTCCTGGAGGAAAACGGCCCGTTTGCCCTGCGGTAATCCACAATGTTTTGTGCAAGTTGGGGCCCGAGGCCCGAGATATAGGTAAGCAGTTGTTTGCTTGCTGTATTCACATTTACTCCCACGCTGTTGACAGCTGATTCCACCAACCGGTCGAGGCTGTTTTTCAGTTCCTTCTGGTCTACATCGTGCTGATATTGTCCAACGCCAATGCTTTTAGGGTCTATCTTTACCAATTCTGCCAGCGGATCCATCAGCCGGCGGCCAATGCTCACGGCTCCGCGCACGGTTACGTCGTATTGAGGAAACTCTTCACGGGCAACTGAGGAGGCTGAATAGACAGAAGCGCCGTCTTCGCTCACCACAAATACCTTTAGCTTGCGGTCGTAATGCAGATTTTTTACAAATTGCTCCGTTTCACGGCTTGCCGTTCCGTTGCCGATGGCTATTGCCTCAATCTGGTAGGCTTCCACCATTGAGGTCAGCTTTTTTGCAGCTAGTTTGCGGTCATTCTGCGGTGGATGTGGATAGATGGTATCGTTGTGCAAAAGGTTTCCCTGTGCATCGAGGCAAACTACCTTGCACCCGGTACGATACCCCGGATCGATGGCCAGCGTGCGAAATTGTCCCAATGGCGGTGCCAGCAGCAGTTGACGTAAATTTCCTGCAAACACCTGAATCGCTTCGCGGTCAGCCTGTTCTTTTGAGAGTTGGGCGAACTCATTTTCGATAGAGGGCACAATCAGCCGTTTGTAACTGTCTTCAACCGCAAGTTTTACCTGATCAGAAGAGGGTCCGAAGCCTTTTACAAACATTAAAATCAGCTGGCTGAGGGCCAGCTCCTCTTCGGGCACGACCGATACCCTGAGAAATCCTTCATTCTCGCCCCGACGCATGGCCAGCAAGCGGTGTGAAGGACACTTCTTCAATGATTCCTGCCAGTCGAAATAGTCACGGTATTTGGCTCCTTCTTCCTCCTTGCCCTTAATGACCTTAGAACGGATTACCGCATTTTTTCTGAAATTGTTTCTCACCACACTCCTTGCCCGCTCATTCTCGCTGGTCCATTCTGCAATGATGTCACGGGCACCTGCCAATGCAGCTTCTGTGGTGGTTACTTTATCATTGAGATAGGTGGCAGCCCGTTTTTCAGGATCCTTTTCGAACTGTGCCATCAGGATTTTGGCAAGCGGCTCCAGTCCGTTTTCCCTGGCAATGGCCGCACGTGTGCGGCGTTTGGGCTTGTAAGGCAGGTATATATCTTCAAGTTCGGTGGAATCATAACATTTTTCAATCCTCTGACGAAGCTCATCCGTAAGGCTCCCCAGCTCTTCGATGGTGCCCAGAATGGTAATTTTTCTTTTTTCCAGCTCCTGAAGCTTTTCATATTGTTCCTTTATCAGCGAAACTGCCACTTCATCGAGACTGCCCGTTTTCTCTTTTCTGTAGCGGGCAATGAAGGGAACCGTACATTTATCATCAAGCAACTGAAGGGTGTTGCCCACCTGGGCTGCTGAAAACGCCAATCTTTCGGCAATAATTTTCCGGAAATGTGTACTCATGTTATTCTGGCAAAATTTACAGGCAAAAATTAAATTAGAAGGACAAAATTATAAATCTGACCTTATAGGCGCAAAAGTAAAAAGATTAAACCTATAATGCTTGCTGTTCTGCTTTTTCCTTGAGTAAAAGACCGGTTTTAAGACCACCTGCAACGGGTAATATATGCTTCACGGTATTCCTCGAAGTTGAGGGAGCAGTTTTCTTCGGCACCGGTATTAAAGCAGTCGGACTTTGCTGTTTCTTTTACCCGGAAGTTATTTCGGACACTAATAAAGAAAATATTCTTTAATAAACAGCAAGTAAAGTTTTTAATTCTTTGAATCGTTTTCATAATCTTAATTTTTAATGATGCAATTGATTTTTGTGTTTATCTCTGTTTCGAGAGTTGAAGCTTTTTAAGCATGATGGCTACATTGGAATACATGGAAGTGTTTTGTACTATCACGTGGCCAGGTACTTTCAGGTTAATTGGTGCAAAATTCCAGATGGCCCTTATTCCTCCTTCGATCATCAGGTTGGCGGCATGTTGGGCGGCTTCAACCGGTGTGGTTAGTATGCCGATTTCCACTTTCATCCGGCTGGCCAATTCCGGTATCTGGTTGATGTGAAATATGTTAATCTGTTTTATCAGCATGCCTGTCTTTTCAGGATCCACATCAAATCCGGCAACTATTTTAAGTCCGAAGCTTTCCAGCTGCGGATAGGAAATCAGGGCGCTGCCCAGCTTCCCTGCACCCACCAGGAAAGCATGGTTCGATTTGTGGAAATTGAGATAGTCTTCTATGGCCCCGATCAGTTCGTAAGTGTTGTATCCGGCCCTGGGTTTTCCTTTTATTCCGGTAATGGCCAGGTCTTTTACAATCTGCGTGGGATCGAAGTTCAGTTCTTTGGCCATCGCGGGTGCGGATACATTGGACTGACCGTTCTCCCGTGTACTGTATAAGTACCTGAGATATACCGATAATCTCCTGATGGAGTGCTCCGGCACTTTTAACTGAGGTTGTTCCGTTTTTCGCATAACCTTAAATTTTTTATCTCTTCCGGGGGTAAAGGTAAAGGATAAGTCTCAAATAAAGAAAAATATCTTTATAATGTGGTTATTGATATTTATAACTTAATATTGAGCCTGCTCCGAAAAGCTTCTTTCTGCCACATAGTCTGCCAGAATAGCCTTTTTTTGCCACAAAGTCACCAAGTCACAAAGGATTCACCAAGATTATTCAAATGATATGCATTGCTTTGTGTTTCTTTGTGCCTTGGTGTCTTAGTGGCCTATTTTATTTTTTTGCTTATCAGTGTGGACTCAATACCGGCATGAAGAAAGGCGCCTTCACCTGAAGGATTGTTATGAGGGGAGGAATCTGGTTTCGTGCATTCTCATACCGTCAACCTCAACATTTTTTGTATTTTTGCACGGGTTAAAAAAATAATACTATCGATATATGTTTGAAAATCTGAGTGAAAAGCTCGACAGGTCGTTTAAGCTTTTAAAAGGGCAGGGCAGAATTACTGAAATCAACATTGCCGAAACTCTGAAAGATATACGTAAGGCATTACTTGATGCCGACGTAAATTTTAAAATTGCCAAAACTTTTACTGACACAGTAAAGGATAAGGCAATGGGTATGAACGTACTCACTGCAGTAAAACCCGGACAGATGATGGTCAAGCTCGTGCACGATGAGCTGGCTGAGTTAATGGGCGGAAAATTCACAGATATAAATATACAGGGAAATCCCGCCATTATTTTAATGTCCGGATTGCAGGGATCCGGTAAAACTACTTTTTCGGGCAAGCTGGCCAATATGCTGAAGTCCAAAAAAGGCCGGCACCCATTGCTCGTCGCATGCGACGTTTACCGTCCGGCAGCTATCGAGCAGCTCAGGGTGGTTGGTGGACAGATTGGCGTCCCTGTATTCACCGAAGAGGGAAGTATGAACCCGGTTCAGATTGCCCGCAATGCCATCAAACATGCCAAAACACATGGGAATGATGTGGTCATCATCGATACCGCCGGTCGTTTGGCCATCGATGAGCAGATGATGAAAGAGATTTCTGCCATCAAAACCGAGGTGCAACCGCATGAGATCCTGTTTGTGGTCGATTCCATGACGGGACAGGATGCTGTTAATACAGCCAAAGAGTTTAATGAACGTCTTGATTTTGATGGTGTTGTTCTTACAAAACTGGATGGCGACACCCGTGGTGGTGCGGCATTATCTATCCGGTCGGTGGTAGACAAACCCATTAAATTTGTGGGAACAGGTGAAAAAATGGAAGCCATTGAGGTTTTTCACCCCGACCGTATGGCCGACCGTATTTTGGGCATGGGTGATATTGTTTCGCTTGTTGAAAAGGCCCAGGAGCAGTTCGACGAAGTGGAAGCCAAAAGATTGCAGCAGAAATTGGCCAAAGACCAGTTCAACTTCAACGATTTCCTTAAACAGATCCAGCAAATCAAAAAAATGGGCAATCTCAAGGATGTGGCATCACTTATCCCCGGAATGGGAAAAGCCTTGAAAAATATTGATTTTGACGATGATGCCTTCAAACACATCGAAGCCATTATCCATTCAATGACCCCTAAGGAGAGAGAAAACCCCTCATTGCTCAACGGCAGCCGCCGCAAGCGGATTGCCGATGGTTCCGGAACCAACATCCAGGAAGTAAACCGGCTGCTGAAGCAGTTTACCGAAACCAGCAAGATGATGAAGATGGTTGCCCAGGGGAAGAATATTCAGAGAATGATGTCGGGAATGCAAGGACAAAGGAGGTAATATGTATAAGCTAATTGATGGAAAAAAAATCGCTTCAGAAATCAAATCGGAGATTGCTGAAGAAGTAAAAAAAATCACCATAACCGGACAGAGGGCTCCCCACCTTGCTGCTATACTTGTAGGTCACGATGGTGGCAGTGAAACCTATGTGGCCTATAAGATCAAGGATTGTGCTGAAGTGGGTTTTCAATCCACATTGGTCAGGTTTGATGACAATGTGGAAGAAGCTGAGTTGCTGGCGAAGATTGATGAATTAAATAATGACGATGCAATCGACGGATTTATCGTTCAGTTGCCATTGCCGCGGCACATCAGCGAACAAAAGATAATCGAAGCCATTAATCCTGCCAAGGATGTGGATGGTTTTCATCCCGCCAATGTAGGCAGGATGGTTATCGGATTGCCCACCTTTGTTTCGGCCACCCCTTATGGAATCGTTGAACTTATTAAACGAAACGGCATCGAAACCAGCGGGAAGAACTGCGTGATCATTGGCCGCAGCAATATCGTGGGGCGTCCGCTAAGTATTCTGATGTCGCATAAAAATATCAACGCAACGGTAACTGTTGCGCACAGTCGCACACAAAATCTCAGCGAAGTATGTGCCAATGCAGATATCCTGGTTGCGGCCATGGGAGTTCCCGGATTTGTTACCTCTGATATGGTGAAGGAAGGCGCTGTGGTAATAGACGTTGGCACCACCCGTGTTCCCGATGCCACAGCCAAATCAGGATTCCGGCTGAAAGGCGATGTGCTTTTCGATGAGGTGGCACCCAAATGTGCCTGGATTACACCTGTCCCTGGTGGAGTTGGACCTATGACACGGGTTTCACTTTTATACAATACCTTACTGGCTGCCACCCGGCAGATTTATTCCTGATGTTTTTGGAATCGTTTTTGCACCGCCCCCGGATGTAAGATAAAAATGGAATGGTTATGAAACGTATAATGTATGTATTCACTCTTGCAGTGCTGATTCTTTTTGGCGGATGCGCCCAGGTCCCTCTGACCGGCAGGAGCCAGATGGCACTCCTCCCGGAATCCTCCCTGGTTCAGATGAGCCTTACCAGTTATGGCGATTTCCTTAAAGAAAACAAGCTTTCGTCTGACCGGCAACAAACCGAAATGGTTAAGCGTGTAGGTACAAGGATAGCTGCAGCTGTTGAAAAATATCTTACAGACAATGGTTTTGCCAGTCGTGTTGCCGATTTTAACTGGGAATTTAACCTTGTGCAGAATGATACCCCCAATGCCTGGGCCATGCCCGGGGGCAAAGTTGTTTTCTATACAGGCATACTTCCGCTAACCCAGAATGAAGATGGCCTTGCGGTTGTTATGGGCCACGAAATTGCTCACGCAGTAGCACGCCATGGCAATGAGCGCATGAGCCAGGGCCTGATGTTACAAATGGGCGGAATCGCTCTTTCACAGGCGTTGAAAGAAAAGCCCGAAGCCACGCAGGCCCTGTTTCTGACGGCCTACGGAATAGGCTCTCAGGTGGGCGTCATGCTGCCCTATTCACGTATGCATGAATACGAAGCCGACGAACTTGGGCTGATTTTTATGGCTATGGCTGGTTATCAACCGGCTGAAGCGGTCAATTTCTGGACACGGATGTCGAAACTCGGTGGACCCCGCCCTCCTGAATTTCTGAGCACCCATCCTGTTGATGCCAAACGAATTGAAAATATCCAGAAGGTATTGCCTAAAGCCATGGAGTATTACAAGCCTGCCATGTAATTGAAAAAAAACTTGTGGTACTTTCCGGTAATTCATTGAATTAATTTTTTGGTTTAGTAGTCTGCCCCGCTGTTGGAATGATTGTATTGTTTACATTAATTCTATGAACCATTAATCAGTTGAATAGAAAAAAAATACTATTTTTGAGTTCAACCAGAATTTTATAACCAAAACAATACACATGGGATCAGCAAACAATGACGAATCAAACGACAAGTCCGGCAGCAGGTTCAACCAGGATATATACTCAAAAGTAATCAGAGCCGGAAAGAGGACATATTTTTTTGATGTAAAAAGCACCAGGCAAAATGAATTCTACCTTACTATTACAGAAAGTAAACGCAGGTTTGAAGATGACGGACATCCGGTGTTTGAAAAACATAAAATTTTCCTCTACCGCGAAGATTTCATAAAATTCATGGATAGTCTTAAGGAGGTTTATGATTTTATTGATCTGCAACAACCCATTCCGGAAGAAACCGTGCAAGAGTCAGAAATCTCCCAATCAGAACCGGATAAGGATTTATTAAATGTTGAATTTGATGATCTTGCCGGTTAACTGCAAGTTCCCCCTCAACTGTTCTTAACCACCGGTCAGGATATGTTTCTTTCTTTCTTAATGGCCTGGTAGGCGTCATTCACTTCCCTGAATTTTTCCTGCGCGGCATGCTGGAATTCTTCGCCCATGCTTGCCAGTTTATCAGGATGGTATTTCATAGCCATTCTGCGGTAGGCCTTCTTTATCTCCTCATCTGTGGCCGTAGTTTCAACCTCGAGTATCCGGTATGCAAATCCCGTATCCTTTATAAACATAGCCTTTATCGATTTCAGGTCACTGTCGGAAATGCCCATCTCTGCCGAAATGTATTCAATCAGGGCTAATTCTTCTGCACTTACATTCGTGTCGGCCTGTGCAATGCCAAACAGGAAATGCAGCAACTGGAGGCGGGCAGAATAGTGCATGTTACGCTGAATTTGTTGGCAAACATCTCTGACCGGAATGGTCTGGTTGAGCAGGTCCCGCAGGATCTTCACGGCTTCAGTAGCTGAATCTTCCCCAAAATTGCGCCGCAGGAAATCCCTTGCAAAGTCAAGTTCAGACCGCATTACCCGGCCATCTGCCTTCATTACGGCAGCAACCAGCACCAACAGGCTCATTACATAGCCCCCGGCTGTGGTATGGCCAACCGGCCCCGGCTGGTATAGTCTCATCTTATCCCCTGCACCGTCAACGACCGAGCCAATTACAAAACCAAGTATGGCACCAATAGGGCCTCCCACAGCCCATCCCAAACCTCCGCCAATCCATTTAGCAAACTTTGCCATAGTTCAATATTTTTTTATGTACATCCAAAACCTGGCTTACCAGGAATTCGCTTTCATCATTAAGGATGATGAAATTTGCCAGCCCCCTCTTTTTTGTATCGGACCACTGGTTATTCATCCTGGCTTCCACCTGTTCGCGGGAAATTCCGTCACGCAGCATCACCCTTCCGATGCGCATCTCAACTGGCGCGGTTACCAGGATATTTATATCCATATGCTGATAAGCCCCGCTTTCAAAAAGTATAGCTGCTTCCTTTACTACATAGGGCGACTGCTGTTGTTTCCACCAGGAAGAGAAATTTCTCCTCACTGCGGGATGAACGATGCGGTTAACTTTTTCAATAATATCTTTGTCTTTGAATATTTTTTCTGCCAGCCACTTCCGGTCGGGCGTTCCGTCTGAAGTATAAGCCCTGTTGCCTAAGAGTTCAATCAAAGCACTGCGGACTTCCCTGTCTGATTCCATGATTATTTTTGCTTCCCTGTCGGCTTCGAATACCGGAATATGCAGTATTCTTAAAATACTACAAGTCAATGACTTGCCGCTTCCAATTCCACCGGTAAGACCTACCTTAAGGGGTAGGTTTGTTTCGTTCGAAGAGGTATTCAACATGCTGCGGCAATATTTTCAATGATTTAACGCCTTTAGGGGCCTCCGTCGTGTAAAGCGGGAGATTTGTAATTCCTTTCTCAATGTCTTCCCAGTTTACGAAAACGGTCAGGGTATCGGAAGTAATTTCCGAAAACTGCCGGAGACCGATACTGAAACTCAATTCTGCCTCCTGTGGAAAAAGTCTCACATGTGTGCCTTCAGGCAATGAACGAATGGTAATAGGCAAAGTGAAACTCTTTTCTGTATATTCGTCTACAGGTACTTTTACCAACACTCTGTCCGGATCAACGGTTAATTGAGGGGGTATCTCTAGCCTGAGTTCCTTTTCAAGGTCACTGTCTATATTCTTAAAGAGCCTGAATTGAGTAAATATGGTGTCTGTTTTCTCCACCAGTGCCCTTGGTCCGGTTACTTCAACTTCGGGAGGAAATATGTTCAGGTCACCCGATTGGCCAAACCTGGACAGATATTGAACTTCAATGCGGCCTGCCACAGGAACAAAGCGGCTTTCAAGGCTGTCGAACATCAGTTGTAAAGAGGTTGGCCTCACATCCAGAATATGGATATCACTGCTGATCTGCCCTGTAATTTTATCAAGTATGGTACCCGATTGAATATTGATGTTTCCTCCTGACTGAATACGGTTTTCATCCATTATCCCTGCAATATTCAGTGCAACAGGAGAAAATGCCAGACTGAGCTTATAACGCAACAGGGTAAATCCATGGGCATTGACTCTTAATTGCAGCTTTCGTGGTGGTTCGTTGATGATGAATTTATTTTTTGGCAGATTTACATATTTCACCGGATAGGAGATGTTGGTGGTGTAACTCTTGCTTAGCGCGTTTAAAAACCACAGAATGGAGGCAATGGCCAGGCAAACGGCAAATATTATCTGCCGCTGATTACTTCGCACTGATACAGGATCGAAGATTTTCCTGATTTTATGTATCCATTTGCCCTTCATGGAATCCTTTTGAAACTTCAATATTTTAATTAACAATTGTTGATATTGGCTGTGGTTATTCTGAGCCGAAATTAGCAAAAAGCATCAAGTCAGTAATAACTTTCAGAAAATTTTGTGGCTCTCAGTTAACGGTAAAAAGAGGCTGTCTGAAAAATTCCGGACAGCCTCTTTAAAGTCTGATAAGGGAAATATCAGCGTTGTTGTGGCGCGTCGCTCATGTCTTTGATGACGGCAGCTTTGTCAACCTTGATGGTTACTTCATTGTCGATCTGCATCATCACGATATTGTCTTTCACCTCAACGATTTTACCGTAGATCCCGCCGGTGGTCACTACTTTGTCTCCTTTGGTCAGACTGTCGCGAAATGTGCGTAATTCTTTTTGCCTTTTAACCTGCGGCCGAATCATGAAAAAGTAAAAAATTACAATAATGATAAGCAGCGGCATAAAGGTCATCAGTGGATTGGCTCCTTCGGCAGGAGCTGCCATAAGTAAGTAATTCATGATCATTTTCTTTTTGTGTTATGTTCTTGTTAATTAAATCTCTTCACCAATCAGCCCGCGGCCTGTCTTCAGTACTTTATTATCCTGTTTCAGGTCTTTTAGGGCCTTGTCGAGGATGCCGTTGATAAAAGTACGGCTTTTTTCGGTGCTGTAGAATTTTGCCATCTCAATATATTCGTTCAGCGTAACTTTGGTCGGAATGGACGGAAAGTAAAGCATTTCGGTAAGGGCAAGCTGCATAATCAGGATGTCCATAAATGCAATCCGCTCAAGATCCCAGTTGCTGGCATGATGATCAATTATTTTTCTCAGTTCATCATTGTTCAATATGGCCTTCCTGAAAAGATCTGTGGCAAACTGCCGGTCATCTTCATCTTTGAATTTGGGTAGCAATGGTTGGTTCTCATCAGAATCTTCCGTGAAAGATTTAATGGTTTTTGCTGCCATAGCGATCACCAGGTCGAGGTCATCGTTCCAGTAAATACTGTCTTCTTCCAGCATCTCATGAACGTCCTCCGATATCAGCACAATGTTATTGAATATCTTGTCGATCAGCTTTTTATCTTCGAAGTAGGAGTCCCCCTTTTTCTTCATGTATTCCTGATAGAATTCCGACTCGGTCATAAAAATATACAAATCCTTGATCAGTTCGGGGTGATTTGCCCATGAGATTTTGGTCTGGTTGATGTAGGCTTTCAAACGCCTGTTCTGGCGGAGTTGCAGGACTACTTTATTGTCGACAAATTTGGAATTGGGATGAAGGTCTTCGGCAGTGGGCCGAAGTTTATTCAGGTTGGTATCGATTCTTACCTGGGCATAATCAGCTAATTCAAGAATAAGCTGAAAAACCATGTGATAGAGATCGTAGGTTTTGCCCAGGGAGTAAAATAACTCCTTCTCTGAATTATTGAGTGATTTTTCCGGCGTGGAGTAATACGTATACAACGTTTGTAGGACCTTAATTCTTATGGTTCGCCTGCTAATCATTTCTATAGAACTGTTTTATAATTTAATTGGCGGCAAATTTACTATTTTTTTACTAACCTCCCGACTTGCTTTCATTTATTGTTGTTTTCTTGATCTTCGGCTGATCCGGTTGAGGTGGAATGAAAAGAGGGAGCGGCGAGGGGTCCGGTTGAGTTCTGTCTGCCGGGTCCTTCGGGCTCCAGGTGATCAGTGGGCTCCTCCTCCTCTTCCGGTTCATTCTCCCAGTCGAAGGGTTTTCTGCTCACATTGTATTTCCTGTAGTGGAGCGCAAGGATCACTCCCGAAACTGCCCCCCAAAGGTGTGATTCCCAGGATACATCAGGGTTGATGGGAAACATACCCCACACCATGCCGCCATACAAAAACACCACCACAACGGATATGGTCAGCAAGCGGACATCATTTCTTATAATGCCGCTGACCAGATGGAAGGCTGCAAGGCCATACACCACGCCGCTTGCACCGATGTGCCAGGCTTCTCTTCCGGCCAGCCAGACACAAATGCCTGAAAACAGAAATATCTGCCAGAATATGCGGTAGGAATATTTGCGGTAAAAGTATACCAGCGCGAATAGCAATATGAAAAAGGGGACAGAATTGGATACAAGATGTGCATATCCTGAATGGACGAAAGGGGAAGAAAGTATTCCATGCAATCCTTTCATATGAAGGGGATAAACTCCTCCCTTCACAAAGGAGATCCCCAGGGTGATTTCAACCAGTTTTACCAGCCAGAACAGACCCACAAATAGAGAAGGTAACAACAGGCTGTGCCTGAAGATTTTCTTTTCGAGTTCACGGTCTTCTTCCGATGAATTGTGCGGGTAGTAGCTGTAAAGTGGCATCTTAACCTAATAATTTTTTTATGGTACGGGTAAACTCCAGTATTTCAGCTTCGGTGGTGTCGAATGACGTCATCCAGCGAACTTCATTTATTTTATCATTCCACATATAAAAGAAAAACTTCTCCTGCAGAGGGGCAATGATTTCACGGGGAATAACGGCAAATACCCCGTTGGCCTCCACCTTTTGTGTGATCCTGACCTGAGGAATGGCCGAAATATTTTCGGCCAGCAGTTTCGCCATTTTATTGGCGTGCAATGCACTTCGTTTCCACAGTCCGTTGTTGAAATAGGCGGTGAACTGTGCACTCACAAACCGCATCTTGGAGAATAGCTGCATGGATTGTTTGCGAAGGTATTTGGTTTCTGCTGTTAGGTCTGGGTTAAAAAATATCACCGCTTCACCCATCATCATCCCGTTTTTTGTTCCGCCAAACGACAATACATCTACCCCGCAATCCCTGGTAAACGCCCTGAAGGGGAGATCCAGTGCGGCGGCAGCATTGGCAATGCGGGCCCCATCCATGTGCAGGTACATGCCATGACGGTGCGCAAGGCCCGAAAGGGCTCTGATTTCCTCCGGCTGGTAAAGGGTACCCATTTCGGTGACCTGAGAAATCGAAATTACTTTTGGTTGCGAATGGTGTTCGAAATTAAAACCTGTAAGGTGTACTTCGATGGCTTCCGGAGTCAGTTTGCCGTTGTGCGTTTCGACGGGTAAGAGCTTGCACCCGGTGAATTTCTCAGGTGCGCCGCATTCATCTTCCTGTATGTGCGCCGATTCAGCACAAATTACCGAATGGAAGCTTCTGGTAAGAGTGGACAAACCCAGAACATTCGCTCCGGTGCCATTGAAAACAAAGAATACTTCTGTGCCGGAGCCAAACTCATCTTCAAAAAGCCTGATGGCTTCGGCAGTATATATATCGTTGCCATATCCTGTTACATGTCCCTGGTTGACCTGAGTCATCGCTGCCAGAATTTCGGGGTGTACCCCTGCATTGTTATCGCTTGCAAATCCTTTCTTCATAATTGTACTACAGAAATAAACACCAAAAGTAGGGTTAATCTTTTCAGATTTCCATCTTCAGGCTATGAATTTGTCTTTTCGGACTAAAAATTTCTATGCAAGGGGAACATTTTACTTATCTTTATGTTTTCTGCAAACATAGCAAGTTGATGTATGGAATCAAATCTGTCTATTAGTGAGAAACTACTGCTTCTCTCCATCCATCCTGAGAAGGGTGGATACTTTCTTTCCACTCACGGGACACTCGACCTCATCCTGCTCGGAGCCTCTTTCCTTGATATGGAGCTTAACGGACAGGTTAAACTGGATGGGAAGTTGGTAATTTTACAGTCAGTCAAACCAAAGAATGAAGCAGCTGCCTACCTGTATGAAAAGCTATCTGCAGCATCCCGGCCGAGGAGAATCGGATACTGGTTGAGTGCCATGTCCGTTTCCAAAAGAAAGCTGAGAAATCACTTGCTCAACTCCCTGGTAGCCAAGCGTGAAGTCAGAATGGTTGAAAAGAGTTTCCTCTTTTTCAGGTGGAGAGTCCCATATCTTCAAACTGGAAACAGTGTGCAGAAGTTGGTGGGAAGAATAAGGCTCAAAATTGTGGGACCCATTGATGTGACTGAAGATATCTACCTGATGTCAATGCTTGAACCTGCCCGGCTTTTAAAGAGAATCTTCCCGGATCGGACCCAACGGAAAAATGCGCGTCAAAAAATCAAACAATTGAAAGCCGGTGCGATTCCCGAATCGGTTCGGCAGGCTGTCCAGACCGCATCGGCTGTTGCTTCGTCAGTAACCATAAAGGCAGCTGCCTCACATTCCGGTGCATAATTATGGAACAACCAATCGCACTGTTATGGTTTCGTCGTGACCTCAGGTTACATGACAATGCAGCCCTCGATGCAGCTCTTTCTGGAAATGCCCGGGTCTTGCC
>CAYMXK010000011.1:22292-27610 GCA_964393915.1 uncultured Prolixibacteraceae bacterium | reverse complement strand
AAATTGCCGATCCTGCCGGTGGTGCTTATTATATTGAGAACCTCACTGCCTCGGTGGCAGAGCAGGCATGGAAAATTTTTATGGAAGTTCAGGAAAAGGGCGGTTTCCTGGCGGCCCTCCGCGACGGATTTATACAAAAGCAGGTGAGAGATATGGCTAACCGCCGCGACCTGAATATTGCACTGCGCCGCGAAAATTTATTGGGAATTAACCAGTTTCCTAATTTTGGAGAGGTGATTATCCAGGAATTGCCTTCCACAGTATTTGAACCTGTTGATAGTAGAGATGCAGATGCAGAAACCGAGATTATTAAACCCTACAGGGGGGCCGCTGCATTTGAAGCTTTGCGCTACAAAACAGACCGGTACGCCCGGGAAAATGGGCGTCCGCTGGCTTTTATGCTCACAATGGGAAACCTGGCCATGCGTAAAGCACGCGCTCAGTTTGCCTGCAATTTCTTTGCCGTTGCCGGTTTTGAAGTGATGGACAACAACGGATTTGCTACGGTGGATGAAGCCCTTGCTGCTGCCCGTAATGCCGGTTCCAGAATTGTGGTAGTTTGCAGCTCCGACGAGGAGTATGCTGAACTTGTACCCGAACTGGTTGGTAAATTAAGCGGGGAGGTTCTTGTGGTAGCCGGGAATCCTGCCTGCCGTGCCGAACTCGAAGCGGCCGGTGTGACTAACTTTGTGCATGTACGTTCAAATTTGCTGGAGGAACTGTTAAAATACCAGAATCAGGTAATAGGTTAAAAGAGATAAGAGATCAGGCTTCTGACAATTGAAGTCTTTAATTCTTTTATTTTCGTCTTTGTTTTTTAAATACCGAAATATAATGAAACCAGATTTTACTAAGATAAATATAAGGGAGGTAGCGGAAAAGGCCTACAGCGGAGCCGTTGCTGAAAGCACCTGGATGACCCCGGAGCTTATTCCGGTTAAGCCGGTGTACACCAAAGAAGACCTGGAGGGCATGGAGCACCTGAATTATGCCGCCGGAGTTGCCCCATACCTGCGCGGGCCTTATTCAACCATGTATGTTATGCAACCCTGGACTGTGCGGCAGTATGCCGGATTCTCCACTGCCGAGGAATCAAATGCATTCTATCGCCGGAATCTGGCCGCAGGCCAGAAAGGGCTATCTGTGGCCTTTGATCTGGCCACTCACCGCGGGTATGACTCCGATCATCCCCGTGTGGTGGGAGATGTGGGCAAAGCCGGGGTAGCCATCGACTCTATCCTCGATATGAAGATACTTTTCGACCAGATACCGCTTGATAAAATGTCGGTTTCCATGACCATGAATGGCGCTGTTCTGCCGGTTATGGCCTTTTATATCGTTACCGGTCTTGAGCAGGGAGCTACACTGGAGCAGCTTTCAGGTACCATACAAAATGATATTCTGAAAGAATTCATGGTAAGGAATACCTACATCTATCCACCTGAATTCTCCATGAAAATCATCGCCGATATCTTTGAATTTACGTCGAAATATATGCCCAAATTCAACTCCATTTCCATTTCAGGCTATCAGATGCAGGAAGCCGGTGCGACGGCCGACATCGAAATGGCCTACACTCTGGCAGACGGTCTGGAGTACCTCCGCACGGGCATTAAGGCCGGACTGGATGTGGATGCCTTTGCTCCACGACTCTCCTTTTTCTGGGCTGTTGGCATGAATCACTTTATGGAGATTGCCAAAATGCGTGCTGCCCGGATGATCTGGGCCAAACTGGTCAAACAGTTTAACCCTAAAAATCCCAAATCGATGGCATTGCGCACACACTCGCAAACATCGGGATGGTCGCTTACCGAGCAGGATCCGTTTAATAACGTTGGCCGCACCGCTATCGAAGCTATGGCTGCAGCCCTGGGGCACACCCAGAGTTTGCATACCAATGCGCTCGACGAGGCAATCGCTTTGCCGACTGATTTCTCTGCCCGCATCGCGCGCAATACTCAGATCTATCTTCAGCAGGAAACTGAAATCTGCCGCACGGTTGATCCCTGGGCCGGGTCCTACTATGTTGAAGCGATGACCCATGAGATTGCCCATAAAGCATGGACCTTGATCGAAGAGGTGGAAAAACTTGGCGGAATGGCCAAGGCTATTGAAACCGGGATTCCAAAAATGCGTATTGAAGAAGCAGCGGCTCGTGCGCAAGGCAAGATTGATAGTGAAACGCAGACCATCGTAGGGGTTAACAAATACCGCCTCGAAAAAGAGGATCCGATTGATATTCTGGAGATTGACAACACTGCCGTGCGATTGTCGCAGATTGACAGACTGGTTAAACTGCGTGCCGGACGAAACGAGCATGAGGTTAGGGCCTCACTCGCTGCCATTACCGAATGCGCGGCAACAGGTAAGGGCAATCTGCTGGAGCTGGCTATAGATGCCGCCAGAAAGCGTGCATCACTGGGAGAAATTTCCGACGCCTGTGAAAAGGTAGCCGGACGTTATAAAGCTGTAATCAGAACTATTGAAGGCGTGTATAAATCAGAAGCACAAGGAAAATCGGAATTTACCGAAGCATTGGAGCTGGCCCGCAAATTTGCTGAACTGGAAGGCCGCCAGCCACGTATCATGATCGCTAAAATGGGCCAGGATGGTCACGACAGGGGAGCCAAAGTAGTAGCCACCGGGTATGCTGATCTTGGCTTCGATGTGGATATGGGCCCGTTGTTCCAGACTCCTGAAGAGGCTGCCAAACAAGCAGTTGAAAATGATGTCCACGTATTGGGAGTATCTTCCCTGGCTGCAGGGCATAAAACCCTTGTTCCGGCAGTAATCGAAGAACTGAAAAAGCTTGGTCGCGATGATATCATGGTTATCGTTGGAGGGGTAATACCTGCACAGGATTACCAGTTTCTCTATGATGCCGGTGCTGTGGCAATTTTTGGCCCCGGAACCAGTGTAGCTGCTGCAGGAAAGAAAATTCTTGAGATTTTGCTTGCTATGCACGAATAAGGCTTAATCCTGATTCATTTCCTCTCGGCAGATACGGTTAAAAGGGCACCAGATGATATTCGGTCATCTGGTGCCCTTTATAATTTTATCACGAAAAGTATAGCAATAACTATGCTTTAAGTTGCCTATGTGATTATTAAAAACTTGCAAAACGGGAAACAGCAATTTTTCGAAAAAAAATGTTCTAATAACGGAATTAGTCTATTGAAAATTCAATTTCATACTGTATCTTGCAGGTTCTGAACAAAAAATAAACTTGAAAAGGGCTGGTTTTCTGATAATCCGCAGTTTTTTGTTAATCAGTGCTCATTCAGTTTTAAGGACTAATCATTAATCCATAGAAGATATGACAACACTATCTAAACTTTACACCACCACTTTTGAGAAAAATTGGAAAAATACCGTCTTTTCAGACTTTGATGGCGGTGATTTTACTTTTTCTGAAGCCGCCGGCATCATTAAGTCTCTGCACCTTTATTACCAGGTTTCCGGGATAAGAAAGGGAGATAAGATTGCTGTGCTGGGGCGCAATTCTGCCCGATGGGGTTCCATATTTTTATCGGCTATCACTTCAGGTGCAGTCATTGTACCTGTACTGCCTGATTTTAGTGTAAAAGATACCAACCACATTTTAAACCATTCTGAATCGAAAGTTGTGTTCGTTTCCCGGACTTTGGTCGACAAGATTGACCCATCCCTCTCGGAGCATCTGCAATCTATTATTATTCTCGAAGATTTTTCGATCCATCAGTCAACCGACGAGAGTGCTGCATTTAAAATTGCCGATGCTTTTGAATATTACAGGAAGAATCAGCTAAAGCCTTCAGAACTCAACTTCTTTGAATGGGGAAGTGAAGATTGTTGTGTCATTTCCTATACTTCAGGGACATCTGGCTTCACCAAGGGAGTAATGATTCCTGAAAGGAGTCTTGTTTCCAATATTGTTTATGCTCAGGAACATATGCCATTGCAGGCGGGACACAAGATTGTATCTTTTTTACCGATGGCGCACGTGTATGGATTGTTGTTCGAGTTTCTGTTTCCGGTAAGCCTGGGTTGCCATATCTTTTTTCTGGCCAAAATGCCCACTCCGCAGGTGATAACCCAGGCATTTGGTAAGATTCAGCCCAATCTGATCCTATCTGTGCCACTGATCATCGAAAAAATATATAAGAAGCGGATCTTGCCCACCATCGAAAAACCTGTTATGAGGGTGCTTCTCAATATTCCCGTAATCTCCTCCGTAATCCTGAAAAAGGTCAGGGCAAAACTTGTGGAGACATTTGGTGGTCGCTTCTTCGAGATTGTCATCGGAGGAGCTCCTCTCAGTGCAGATGTAGAGAAATTCTTCAGGCGGATTAAATTTCCGTTTAGTATTGGTTATGGCATGACAGAGTGCGGTCCGCTTATCAGTTATGAAGCATGGGACAAAACAATGCCCCAGTCGGCGGGACGGCTGGTAGATCGAATGGAAGTACGTATCGAATCGGAGGATCCTTTTAATGTAGTCGGAGAAATTCAGGTAAAAGGAGAGAATGTAATGCTGGGTTATTTCAAAAACGACCAGGCCACCAGAGAAGCATTCACGGAAGATGGCTGGCTTAAAACCGGAGACCTGGGAGTTATCGATGCCAATAACTTTATTTACATACGCGGCAGGTCGAAGAATATGATTTTAGGTCCATCAGGCCAGAATATATATCCGGAGGAAATTGAGGCAAAGTTGGCCAATATGCCCTATGTGGCCGAATGTGTGGTGGTTGACCGCAACAAAAAGTTGGTTGCTTTGGTGTATCCCGACAAGGAGGCCATGAAGGCTGACAACATGGAAGAATCACAACTGCTTCATGTTATGGCTGATAATATGAAGAAACTGAACCATGAGTTGCCCAGGTATGAAAACATTTCGGAGATAAAACTGGTAGAGGAAGAGTTTGAAAAGACGCCCAAGAAAAATATCAAACGGTTTAAATATGTGTAGGGGTGCAGGATAGCTCTGATGAATATCCGAAGCTTTTAAAATGCCAATGCCAGGCAGGCCAGTTAAAAATTAAACTGGAAACACTGCCTGACAAAAGCTCCATATATGTGTTGGGACGTATGCTTTGGTTTAAGTCAAAAATAATCCCGAGGGAATAATTTTGTAAAATCAATCCTCTTTTGCAAGGATAAACGCATTCATTTTTTGCCCGAGACCGATTATCCACTTTTGAGAGATATGTATGCTCTCAATTGTAATTGGGCTAATGGTGCCGGTCATTTTTTTGCCAATTGGTGATTGGTAAAATTCTATAAGGGCTTTAATTTCTTCATGAATAGAGGCGAGCGCGCCTTTTAGATCCGCCGCT
>CAYMXK010000011.1:0-22282 GCA_964393915.1 uncultured Prolixibacteraceae bacterium | reverse complement strand
GAAAAATGTTTCATGTAAATGGGAATGAGCATTTTATTAAGTGCAGAGATCTCTTTGTCGAAGATCTGGATTCTTACTTCTTTCCAAATCTCATCCGGAGCATCGGCCCTGTTAATTTTAAACCGGTTTACCATCTGTTCAAATGCAAGGTCATAGGTTGCTGAACTGCCATTGATCGAAAGAAACTTTTCGATATCTTTTTCAAATTCTGAAGGTTGCGCTCCGGACAGGAAACTTGCCAGCTGCAGCGCCAGGATGTAAAAAATACGTACCATATTGTGTTTTGGATTACAAACATATAATATGAACAAAATAAAAAGTATGTAAAGTAAATAATAATTATTTTAATACACAATAGACAAAACGTGGACAATAGAAATATTTTTTGATGTTGTACAGGTTGAATCTTTGTTTATGATAACAATATCTGTATTCAAAATTGTTCTGACTGGGTTTATCATCTTAATAGCCTGAATTAGTTATCTTTATAAAGGTATTATCTACTTATCATCAATTCTCCATGTGCATAAAGTTAATTATAATTATGTTTTTTGAAAATAGACAAAATGTGTACATGGGGCATATTAATTATAATGTTTTATTATGGTTGTTAGTTAATGCTTGCGCAATTTAGTAAATTTTTGAATTCAAGGGGTTAAAATGACAATCTTATGGCAGGATAATATTTTTATACGTTCTTGAGTTTAGCACTGCCTGTCCGGGAGGTGATGCCGGAGCATTATGAAAACGGAAATCCTTTGTCAGGAGTTTCACCCAACGGGCGTGCAGCTGATTTTGTTGATAAAGCCCTAATTGTTTGTACCCGGGCCTCTGCCTCTTCTTCTTCCTTGTCCTGGTGGAATAGCAGGATCTTGCTGCAACATGCTTCTAAACATTAAATGAAGTTGCTGTTTTTGCTCTTCATTACAGATGGCCTTCATTGCCAGATAATAATCTGCAGTGAGATTCTTGAGATTTTCGTGCAACAACCCGAATTTTCGGTTGACGTCCCTGATCTTTACGGAGTCGGTAACAGGTAATCCGAGTTCATCCACCATTTGAATCCGCAAAATTTCGAGATCCCTGGTAATTCTGTTGGCTGCCCTGTTGTATTCCCGGTTAATTTCTCTGAATTTCATTACCTGATTCTCATCCAGACCCAATTTCTCCCTGAATTGACGGGCACCTTTGTCAGCCTGTTCATCAATGCGTTCAAAGGTTGCTGTCTCCTGTGGCCTTTCACTTTGCCTGGCGTGAATATAAAATGATAAAACTGTCGAAATATTGATTGCAAATAGTATAATCACCACCCATTTCAGTACCTTATATTTTGATTCCGATATCATTGTTCTTTATTTTGATTTAATCCATAAGAAACATTTCAAGCCGCTCTGACTCCAATTCATTTAGCATAGGTGCCAGGTTTTCACTAATGTAGTCCTCTTTACCGACAGTTGTGAAGTGGCTGCCTATTTTTATTCCTGAGTAAATGGCTGCGATGAGAAGGATTGAAAAATACAGTGGCTGGAGCTTTAGCTGCAGGGAGGTTCTTACCGGCATGCCGGCTGCTTTTTCCATCTTTGCCTTGGTACGGGTATGTAAAAATGGCTTTGACTCCATCTTGCTTTCTGTGTCCATGAGCTGAAGTGCTTCCTTCATATAAACTGCAAATCCTTCGCAGTCAGCACATTCTCGAAGGTGCGCCTCTATTTCAACCCTGAGATTCTCAGCAAGCGTGCCTTCGAGGTAATAAACCAGTTTGCTATGACATTTCTTACAATTCATTGTTTTTCTGCTTATTGGTTTGACAATATATTCATTCTTAACTTGCGGTTATAATGTATTTTTTTTGTATTCATTCCAAAGTTTTTTTTGAAGGTTTGTTTTTGCGCGATGTATAAGTGATTCCACTGCCGGTACTGATGTACTCATTACTTCGGCGATCTGCTGATAGGACAGCTCTTCATACTTATTGAGCAAGAAGGCTGTTCGCTGGTTTTCAGCCAGTGAGTCAATAGCCTGGTGCAGTCGCTGCGATCTTTGCCGGTTTTCCATTACATCAGATGCAAGCGTGCCATCGGAGAATAATTCTTCCTTTTTTGATGTACCCGATTCTGAATCCCCGAAAAAATTCAGCCACTCCTTTCGTTTACGGCGCCGGATATGATTGAGTGCTTTATTTACTGCAATCCTGTAGATCCAGGTTGATAAGCGGGATTCTCCCCTGTAATTTTTCGCAGACCTGAAGATCTCAATAAAAACATCCTGCGCGAGGTCATCTGCATCTCCGGTGTTGTGCACTATGGCATTGCAAGTGTTAAACACCTGCTTCTGGAAGGTGTTTATCAATTGGCGAAACGCCTCATCATTGCCCGACTGGATGCCTTTTATCAGATTCTCTTCGTTCACTACAGTGAATTTCGATGTGAAAATTACTGATTTGACACCAGAAACGAAAATTACCTGCGGTAAATATGAGCTATTTTTTATCTAAAAGCGTCCAACCCTCTATCCAGTTGCTCTCACCGAAGGCCCCTTTAAAATCTGTAATCTGAAACCATGATGCAGGGACGGGCGCAAAGTCACCTTTTATTTCTTGTTCGGGAATAAATTTCCCATTCTGAAAGTCAATTTTTGGATCAGCAATCACGTTGTTGCCCTGCAAAAAATGATTTTGCCACATAGCCATTTCGTTCGGCCCATAATTCCCTGAAATTTCAAATATACTCTGGGGCGTTGAATCCCCAACATCATAGAACAGGTTATTTTTAAATGCCAGATTCTGATTTTGAAATTGATTGAATGAATCGTTCATCAGATTCGTATCTTCAATGATCACTCCCTGTCTATTGTTTAAAAAAATTGAATTGGCAAAAATACCTCCGGCGTTTCGGTCGAATTTTACCAAATAGCCGAGCCCATTATTGCCGTTGCCGATAAAAGTGGAATTAAAGATAACCGGCAGGGAGTTGGGAAGACCATGAATGGGATTCTTACCACCACTGGCTTCCACCAGGTTATCTCCGTTGAAGTTACTCTTTACTGCCAGCCAGAACTGTCCGAAACCCGACCATCCAAGATCATAGTCAAATGCATCATCTCCGCAGCCTGATACCACGATATGCCTCAGGTTAACCGTTCCTCCGAAGATCTCAACGCCGTCATCCGCATTGGATGCAACTTCAACATAATCAATTTCAGTTGCGCTTCCCACGCCCGCCAGGGTAAGTCCGTTAATTTCGTTCCCTTCGCCGATATTTGTGCCTCCATGCCGGATAGATACATATTTCAATACTCCCGAGTTGTCGTTGGTTTCATAACCTCCATAATAGCCCCGGGGTTCAGAAAACGGAATTCCCTCAACAAATCCTTCACCACCTTGCAGGTTAACGGGAGCGTGGCCTAGGATAATTATCCCGCCCCAGAGACCACTGGCATCAACTTCAACAGAACCTGCAAGATCATCTTTCTCTGCTGTAAATATTATGGGTGCGTCGGGCGTCCCGCGGGCTATGATTTTGCCTCCCCTGGCAACAATCAATGCTGATGAATTTTCTCCCTGGCCTGCCCTGAATCTTACCACTGTGCCTGCTTCGATGGTAAGAACCTGGCCATCATTAACAAAAACCCTTCCTTCAATGAGGTGGTTGATGTCTTTTTTCCAGGTTACTGTTCCGGTGCCCTGTCCGAAATCTGAATATTCAGATTTTTTTTCGTCAAACAGGAAATCACTTTTCCGGCAACCCTGCGGTAACCATAAAACCGACAGAATTAAAAAAGCGGGTAAAAAATATTGATATACTTTGTTTCTCATATGCTATAATCTGATCTCCATATCCAGAAAAATGTAGGAATGCGCAGGCATATTGGCTGCCCGTGGCACCCAATCCTGGTAATTAAGAGCAACTTTAATTCCTTTAACCGGAGTATATTGCAGTCCTGCGATCAAAGCCGAGCCATCGTCAGGCAGGTGCCAGGGAGCAGTTGCACCCACAGGTAAGTTGGACTTCAGCATATCAAAACGTGAAAAAAGCTGGTATTGAGGATGGATATTGTATTTTCCATAGATGGAATATCCATAAAGGTCCCGATCCTTAATCAGATTGTGATTTTGCTGATAGTTGTATTCGAAAACCAGGTTGAGGTTTTTCTTGTATGTATAGGAGGTTACCCAGCAATAAGAAACCTGAGAAACTTCATTGCGCATATAGTCTATGTATACCCTGTTTGTAAATATTTCGTCATGACTGAAGGTCAGGCCTGTCGCATATTTAAATTTGTCATCCATCTGGAGCCTGGAAAAACCTTCCCCGTTCATAATGGCGAAATCTGCTTCCCAGTTTTTGTTGATGGTGTATACCACTGAGGTCCCCAGGTCGGCAGAAGGTCCAATCCTGAATTCATCGGCAAATGCCTTCCTCATATAACGTCGCTCCCAGAGTTTTTCCTGAAGTTTATAGTGCAATGTCCCTATCAAACCAAACTGAATAGTGAGATTTTCCTTTTGATATTCTGCGTAGGCAAATTTGAAATATGCATACCTGCGTGCTTTTGAGAAAGGTGAAACATCATCAGGGCTTCCAACATCGAGCATAACACGAGCTGAGAATTCGGGACTGAGAAAATGCTCATAACCCAAATATGCCCTCACCAGTTCAAATGCCGATATATCAGAAGAAGCTTTTGAAAGACCTCTATGAAAATTGGCAAAAATAACTCCGGCACCTTTTCCGTATGGTTCAAAGTTTCCTGCTTCCTGACTTGTAGCCGTCAGCATAATAGCAAAAAATGACGGAAATAAGGCTGTTACAAAATATTTCATAAAGCGTTAAGTTTTTAATTCGTTTCATGGTTGCCCCCCTGGTGACGTTTTAAAGGTGTGGAACACAAAACGGGTTTTTATCTGCCTTGTGACAGTACGCCATCTGCGTTTCATTTATAAAAATTCGACGTTATTATAATGTATCCAAAGTAAGGTTTAATTAAAATCGCAAACAATTGAATCGTACAAAAAATGTGGAATTTATCAACAAATGGGGATTTTGTTTAAATATATTTTACAAATAATAAATCAAACCGCATAGTTTCGATCTTTTGTGGCCCCCCCAAGTGGTATATCTAAAAAAAAAGGCTCTGATGAGCCAATTTTCTAAAAAATGTAAATTTTTTATACTGCAGGGTTACAGTGAAAAAGGAAAACCACTTTTTTATTAAGGTCTCCGAATATGGCCGACCTTTATATGTTGAACAAGAATAGTAAACAGATTTCATTTATGGTTTCAAAAAGATACATATCTTCACCAAATCGTACATTTATTCAAAATCTGCATTAATATAAATAGTTAAAGTATTGTGAATCAGTATATAGCAGTATTAACACCATTATATGTTACAGGGTTCTGGGCACTTGTTTTTTTAGTTTCTTCGATGAAAGAAAACAGGGCGAGAAGTTTTTTAGGTTTCTTTATGGCTATAGCATTCTTGTTGTATCTCGGACATTCACTATTTTTTCTGAATAAATTTGATTTATACGTTCATTATGATCCTATATATATAACAGCAACTCTTTTGGTCTATCCCATGTATTATCAATACATCAGGTTATTGACTGTAGATACCAGATGGTCAGCAAAATACCTGCTGCATTATATTCCTGCTTTTGTTATGGGATTGTTGGGTGTCATTCTTCATCATATTTCTCATGTAAGCATACACGATAATATTGAGCTATATTTGAGGGAAAGTTACAGGCTTAATTTCGGAAAGGACAACTATCTGGTCTGGAACAGCCTGTTCTACCTGGTGCACAGAATAGTTTTTGCCTTACAGATAATCATATACTTTACAATGGGGATTTTGTTCATCAGGAGCCATCGGGAGAGATTGCTCGATTACTATTCAAATCATAAAAGCGGCAGTATTGCATGGGTTTCCAACATATTCATTACGTTGGTAATCATGGCAGTTTTAAGTTCAGTTTTCAATATAATCGGCAAGTTCAGTTTTCTGCACCATGAGAATTCCTTATTGCTTCCTTCGATGCTCTTTTCCATTACGATTTTTATTATGGGATACTTAGCCAACGGGCAGAACCAGGTAATCCGTGATATTGTTCTGGCTGATGAAAAGGAGTCGGAAATCCCGGATAGAATTGTAACAGGTCAGGATGAATTAAATGTCAGGCTCACTAAGCTTTTTGAAGTTGAAAAGCTGCACCTTAATTCCGATCTAAAGATTTGGGATGTAACAGCCAGGCTTGGAACAAACCGTACGTACCTGTCGAACTATATCAATAAAAATTATGCGGTGAATTTTTCTGTATTTGTTAACCGTTACAGGGTGGAAGAAGCGAAAAAGTTTCTAACCAATATGGAAGGATCTTTGTATTCACTGGAAGTTGTCGGGGAAAAATGTGGTTTTGGTTCCTACAACAATTTTATCAGGGTATTTCGTGAAATGGAGCAAGTGACTCCCGGCCGTTACCGTGATCTGCATAATGCTGCCGGAAACAAAACCAGGGGTGACCTGCCTGGCAAGCCACCCCCTGTCATAATTTAAAGCAATGTTATTTGTCTCAGAATGCATCCACTTTGCGGTATGCCTCAATTAATGCCACTTCTCCCTCTTTCCCCTGGATGCTTTTACCATGTTCCATGCAAAGGACGCCATCATATCCTTTGTTGTGAATGTGCCTGAAGATGTTCAGGTAATTAATTTCACCGGTAGTAGGTTCTTTGCGTCCGGGATTATCGCCAATATGAAATGCCCCTATATAATCCCATGCCATATTAATGTTGGGGATAATATTTCCTTCGGTAATTTGTTGGTGATACATGTCATTTACAATTTTGCAGGCAGGGTGGTTAACTGCTTTACAGATCATATAAGACTGCGGAATGGTGGTAAGGAAAAGGCCGGGATGGTCGGTATGTGCATTGAGGGGTTCCATCACGAGCTCAATGCCCGATGGCCCGACAATATCACAGCACATGCGCATGGCATCAATAACATTGGCTGTCTGGTAGTCCCATGCAAGTTTTTCGTCGTACCTTCCGGGGACGACCAATGCCTGTTTCACATTGGTCCTTTTGGCCAGCTCGACAGCGTCGTTCATTCTCTTCCTGAGCATTTCCATCATCTCCGGGTCGCGGGTCACCATTGATTTTACCTTGAAATCAGCATATAGCACGTATGGTCCCATCTCCATGTTCCTGCGGGCCAGTTCACTGACAATTTTTTCCTGAAGTGCAGGTTCTTTGCCCATAAAGCCGTTGTCGAAAACAGCCCTGAATCCCTGATCGTGAATAAATTTAATATGGTCAATGGGATCGTTGCCGGCATGTTCGCGAAACATACCAAAATTCGGGGCATACTTGAGTGTGAATTGCGCTGAATTTGAGGTTTTTGTTGATGAGGCAATTGATGACAATGGTCCTGCCAATCCGGTAAATGCAACAGTGCCGAAAGCAGTATTCCTGAAAAAGTTTCTTCGGTTCATCATTCTAAAATTTTTATTTGATTGATAATCTGTTCAAAACGTTAAAAATACAAATGAATTTTAATTTTTGCGCGTTACTTTATTATTATTTTTGTATCCCGGATAAAATAAGCAGATGAGCCCCTTTTTAAATAGTTAAAGAATGGAAAATCTCGATTTAATAGATAGAGGAGTATGCCGGAACAAGTCCGGAGCGTGTGGGAAACTAAGGGTTTTTGACTGGCTCTCGGATGTTCGGAATATTGCCAATGCAGAACAGCTTGTTGAGGTAAGGTTTAAGAATACGCGCAAGGATTATTTCAGGAATGTAAATAACCTGAGCCTGGTTCCAGGGGAGATTGTGGCAGTTGAAGCCAATCCGGGTCATGATATTGGTGTGGTATCACTGACGGGCGACCTGGTTTTCGAGCAAATGTACAAGCACAAAGCCACTTACGTGAATGGTGAATTGCGCAAGGTATACAGGAAGGCCAAGCCTGCTGATATTGACAAGTGGAAGGAGGCCATTCTGCTGGAGCACCAGACCATGATAAAATCCAGGCAGATTGCTGCAGATCTGAGATTGAACATGAAAATTGGGGATGTTGAATACCAGGGGGACAAAACCAAGGCTATTTTCTATTATATTGCCGATGAGCGGGTCGATTTCAGGCAGTTGATCAAGATTCTTGCGGAGCAGTTCCGCATCAGGATCGAAATGAAACAGATTGGAGCAAGACAGGAAGCAGGCCGGATCGGGGGAATAGGTCCATGTGGCCGCGAACTGTGCTGTTCAAGCTGGATGTGCAACTTTAATTCGGTGACCACGAATTCGGCAAGATACCAGGATCTCACTATGAACCCGCAAAAACTGGCCGGCCAGTGTGGCAAATTAAAATGTTGCCTTAACTACGAAGTAGATACCTATCTCGACGCCCAGCGTGATTTTCCACCTTCACATATTCCACTGGATACTGAAAAGGGAAGATATATCTTCCAAAAAGCCGATATTTTGCGTGGCATATTCTGGTATTCCCTTCAGGGAGAGTCTTCGAGCCTAATTTCTGTTCCGGTGAGCAATGTGAAGGAAGTGCAGAAGATGAATAAAAACGGAAAGAGACCGGAGAAACTATCTACCGAAGTTCAGGTGACTGCAAAAAATGAATCCGAAAGTTTTCAGAACATGGCTGGTCAGGAGAGTCTTAACCGTTTCGACAAAACGGATATCCGAAAACGCAAAAAATTTCCCGGCAAAGGTCAAAACCGAAGAGGCAAATGAAACCGAATCATTTGATAACAGCCATTTTCTGGCTGCTGGTTACTTTCATTACAATGGTATCCTGCGATAGGCAAAGAGTATTCGATATCTACAAGAGTTTGCCGGAAAGCGGGTGGCATGCCGATTCCTTGCAGCTTTTCACCTTCGATATTGAAAATACGACCCAAAACCATAATTTGTATTTTAATGTCCGGAATGACCGTTCCTACGGATTCAGCAATTTATGGTTGTTTGTAAAAATAATTCCTCCCGAAGGAGAGTTGATTTCCGATACCATTCAGGTTTTGCTTGCACATCCGGCAGGAAAGTGGACGGGTAAAGGCTTCAGCGGTATTTACACCAACCAGATAACTTACCGCACACACGTCTATTTTCCTGTCCGGGGAAAGTATATTATTCAGATTCAACATGGTATGCGCCCAAAGGTTTTAGAAGGCCTTACCGATATTGGCATCAGGGTGGAGAAGGCTCCTGGTTGAGACCGGAACTGCACGAGGAATAATTGAAATAAGAAGAGTAGAAACAAAACAGGATCATTAAGAAAGTGGGAAAGAATAAATTGGCGAAATTTGCTGAAATGGCTGAGTTTAAGAATGTAATTCAGGTTTCGGCCAAGACTGCCGAACGGAAGGATCATCCATTAAAAGGGAATTGGAGCGAATTGTATTTCGGAAATGGTAAACCCATCGTTCTGGAACTCGGATGCGGGAAAGGTGAATATACCATTGCCCTGGCTGAAAAGTATCCGGAGAAAAACTATATCGGAATTGATATTAAAGGGGCAAGAATGTTTACAGGTGCCAAAGCAGCACTAAAAAACGGTCTTAATAATGTTGCCTTTCTGCGGGCCGATATCGATCTGCTTGAGTTTTTTTTCGGGCACGAAGAAGTGGATGAGATTTGGCTTACTTTTCCTGATCCTCAGATGAAAAAAGCACGACGCCGGCTAACTTCAACTTATTATATGAGCCGGTATAGCTACATTTTAAGAAAAGAGAGCCTGGTTCACCTTAAAACCGATTCGAGGTTCCTTTTTGATTATACCCGCTCGCTGGTCAACCTTAACCGGCTTAAAGTTGTTTCAATAAGTGATAACCTTTACCAATCGGATATCCTTAATGAGCTGTTAAGTGTAAAAACGTTTTACGAGAAACAATGGATCGACCGGGGTATTGATATTAAATACCTGGCATTCATTCCGGTTGAGAGGGAGGGATGGCTTGAACCTGAAGAGCGTTTTGAGAAGGACAGTTACCGCAGTTTTGGGCGAAGTGCCCGCGAATAAAATCAGGCAATGGAAGATTTTTTCAGCAAAGTTTATGAGGTGGTAAAGCAGATTCCGCCGGGCCGCGTAACCAGCTATGGCGCCATTGCTGCCTGTCTGGGCACACCCGGATCGGCCAGGATGGTTGGATGGGCGATGAATGCTTCCCATCATGCGAGTGAATTTATTCCGGCTCACCGTGTGGTCAACCGCAACGGCCTGCTAACCGGGAAACATCATTTTGATACGCCTTATGCCATGCAGGAATTGTTGGAGAGCGAAGGAATTCAGGTTGTCGACGAACAGATAGTTGACTTTAAAAGGGTATTCTGGGATCCTGTCAGCGTATCACCTCCCTGAAGTTTACTGCAGGGTTGAAGGATATTATACAAGTGAAACAGACAATATATATTAATATACAAACGAACGCAAAACATTTGATAAAATGAGCGAAATACCAAGAAAGATCATTACCCCCAAAAATATAAACGATGCATTGCGAAATGTGATGTATCCTGAAAGTAACCAGGACATTGTATCTCTTGACATGGTGCAGGAAATAAGGGTTGCCGGAAAGAACATAAGTTTCTCGCTGGTTTTTCAGCGGTCAGACGATCCCGTTATTGACCCGTTGGTTCAGCTTTGCGAGGAGGCCATTGAAAAGCACATCGGTGAGGAGGCCCAGATTAAAGGAAATATTGCCGTGAAGTATATTCATGACATGGAGCGGCCGATTCTTCCGGGAGTGAAAAATATTATTGCTGTGGCTTCCGGAAAAGGGGGCGTTGGCAAATCAACCGTTGCTGTTAATCTGGCAATTGCCCTTGCCAATACGGGAGCTTCGGTCGGATTGATTGATGCGGATATTTTTGGTCCTTCCATTCCGAAAATGTTTGGCGCTGAAAATATGCGGCCATCCGCCGATTCGTCGCCGGGAAGGAAAGACCTGATCGTTCCTGTCGAAAAATTTGGCGTAAAATTTCTTTCCATCGGGTTTTTCGTGGCTCCCGAAAATGCCCTGATCTGGCGGGGCCCCATGGCTTCCAATGCCCTGAAGCAACTTATTTCAGATGGTAAATGGGGCCCATTGGATTACCTGCTTCTCGACCTTCCTCCGGGAACATCGGACATTCATCTCACATTGGTGGAAACAGTGCCGGTGACTGCCGCGGTCATTGTGACAACCCCCCAGGATGTAGCCTTGGCCGATGTGATCAAAGGGGTCAACATGTTCCAGAGTAAATCAATCAATGTGCCTGTCCTCGGGTTGGTAGAGAATATGTCGTGGTTTACTCCCGCAGAGCTGCCGGAAAACCGGTACTACATCTTTGGAAAAGATGGCGGGAAAAATCTTGCACAGGAAATGGGTCTTGTACTTTTAGGACAAATTCCTTTGGTACAAAGCATCCGTGAGGGTGGCGATGAGGGTACGCCTGTGGCTGCAGAGCCAGAATCCGCTACCGGTCAGGCATTTGCAAGCCTCGCTGGCCAGGTGGCCGAACAGCTGGAGATCCGCAACAAATTAATTCCACCTACCCTGAAGGTAAAAGTGTCCAGGAAATAAATCCGGATGGAAATATAATTTTGAGGAATCCCGGTCGAGGCTTGTCTTAATTGTCTTCGATAAGTTTTAGCAACTCATCCAGTTTTGGCGTAAGGATAATCTCTGTTCTGCGGTTTTTTCTGCGGGCGTCGGCAGTTTTTTCGGGATCGATGGGCAGAAATTCACTCCGTCCAGCGGCAATAATCCTGTCGGGTGCGATCTGTTTATTTTGCAGTAAAACCTTGGTAACGGCGGTTGCCCTCATAACGCTGAGGTCCCAGTTGTCCTTTACCTGGTTGGCTCCGCGCATGGGGACATCGTCGGTATGGCCTTCCACCATTACATTGATATCGGGATTTTGTGCCAATACAACCGCAAGGTCTCTCAAAGCCTGTTGTCCGCGGGGATCCACCTCCCATTGTCCCGATCTGAACAACAGCTGTTCTTCCAGTGAAACATAAACCTTTCCGTTCTTTTCGAAAACGGTGAGACCGTTATTTGTAAATCCGGTAAGAGCGTTGGTTACAGTCTGGCGGAGCCGGTTAACCGCTTCCTCCTTTTGCCTGAGGGCTTCCTGAAGTTCAATAAGCCTTGTATTTCTATCCTGGAGTGTTTTTTCAGCTTCGCGTAATTTGTCTTCTCTAAGGTTAAGGTCTTGCCTTGCGCGCTGAAGTTCTGCAAGAAGGCTCTCAATTTCTGAGGAGGTTCCTTTCCTGACGGCTTCGAGCTGAGCTTCGAGCTGGGCCTTGTTGCTTTCAAGAGCCTGCCGTGTGCGTGTCAGGATCTCCTGTTCATAGTTTAGTGCCTCTATTTTCTTATTCAACTCGTTGTTCATGGCAGCCAGGCGATCCTCTGATGCCGACAGCTCAGTATTGCGGGTATTCATGTTCATCACTTCCTGGCGAAGATCCCTGTTTTCGCCCATCAGCCGCCCTTCCATTTCCTTAAACTTTTTTGTGGTTACACAAGAAACCAGCATGGATGCGGCGATAATCAAATTAAGAATTTTAACTCTGTTCATACTGATGATATTAAGGTTGTTAATAACACTGAAACGACTATTTAAGGTATTAATTGCCGGAGAGCCTTCCACGGCATGGGAGAAAGGCCTGTTTACCATTTATTTACCACTATCTCAAACATACTCTTTTTTTGATTCAATTCAAATGGCTTAGCGAAAATTTTACAGATGAAGTAAATTACATCTGGTTGGTTTATCCCGGGAAATTTGTGTGGCAGAAAGTTCCTCTTTATTTTTATCTTTGACAGCCCAAAAGAACTTTTAATGGAACCAAAATCAGGAAATATACTCCCCAACATTGAATCTCCTGCTGATTTAAGAAAACTCCCAGCCGAAGATTTGCCTGCCTTATGTGAGGAGTTACGTGAATTCATCATTGATACATTAAGCAACAATCCCGGTCATTTCGGTGCCAGCCTAGGAGTTGTGGAACTAACTGTGGCGCTGCACCATGTGTTCGAAACACCAACCGACCTTCTTGTTTGGGATGTAGGGCACCAGGCATATGGACATAAGATATTGACAGGAAGAAGAGATTCATTCCGGACTAACCGTAAATACGGCGGAATCAGTGGTTTTCCGAAACATTCTGAAAGCGAATATGATGCATTTGGAACAGGACACTCTTCAACCTCTATTTCTGCGGCTTTAGGTATGGCCGTGGCATCCAGGCTAAAAGGAGAAAACCGGAAGGTGGTGGCTGTTATCGGCGATGGAGCCCTGACCGGGGGTATGGCTTTTGAAGGATTAAACAATGCCGGTTTCCTGAAATCGGATATCCTGGTCATTCTCAATGACAACAATATGGCCATAGACCCTAATGTAGGAGGATTTAGCCAGTCTTTGCTCAACGTGGCCAAATCGCACACCTACAATCGAATGAAAGATGACATCTGGGAGGGATTAGGCAGGCTGAAAGGGTTTGGCCCTTTTGCCCGCCGGATTGTTCAAAAGACGGAAGGTGCCCTAAAAACCCTGTTATTACAGCAAAGTAATCTCTTTGAAGCTTTTAACTTCAGGTATTTCGGACCTGTCGACGGCCACGATGTGGTATATCTTACTCAGGTGTTGGCCGATCTGAAGGAAATAAGGGGTCCGAAACTACTACACGTTCACACCAAAAAGGGCAAGGGATTTACAGAGGCCGAACTCAACCAGACCAAGTACCATGCACCCGGCAAGTTTGATAAAGTTACCGGCCAGATTTATACTTGTGATTGCGGGCTTGAAAAGGCACCGAAATTTCAGAATGTATTTGGTGAAACCATTGTTGAACTGGCTGAACAGAATGAGAAAATTGTTGGGATTACTCCTGCCATGCCTTCGGGATGTTCTTTGAATATTATGATGGCTAAAATGCCTGACCGGGCATTTGATGTGGGGATAGCTGAGCAACATGCGGTTACGTTTTCAGCCGGACTGGCCATTCAGGGGATGGTTCCGTTTTGTAATATCTATTCAACATTTATGCAGAGGGCTTACGATCAGGTTATCCACGATGTGGCGCTGCAAAAGCTCAATGTGGTATTCTGCCTC
Source organism: uncultured Prolixibacteraceae bacterium (assembly GCA_964393915.1). Classification (GTDB taxonomy): domain Bacteria; phylum Bacteroidota; class Bacteroidia; order Bacteroidales; family Prolixibacteraceae; genus UBA1413. The sequence continues at coordinate 8,162 of CAYMXK010000011.1, read as the reverse complement.
GACAGGGGTGGGGTTGTAGGAGAAGATGGACCGACCCATCATGGAGTATTCGATCTCGCCTATATGCGCAGCATTCCCGATATGATCGTTGCAGCCCCCATGGATGAAATTGATCTGCGCAACATGATGTATACAGCTCAGCTTCCTGATATGGGTCCTTTTTCCATCAGATACCCAAGAGGATGCGGCTCAAATCTCAATTGGAGATTGCCTTTTGAGAAGATCGAACCAGGAACCGGAAGGCTGGTTTCAGAGGGAAAGGATGTGGCCATTTTAACCATTGGAAAACCTGGCATATATGCACAGCGGGCTATTAAAAGGCTTGACCGGAACGGTATTGCACCGGCCCATTACGACATGCGCTACGTTAAACCACTCGATGAGGCGTTGCTTCACGAGGTGTTCAGTAAATTCAAACGGATAATTACCATCGAGGACGGTACGGTTAAGGGTGGTTTTGGAAGTGCTGTTGCCGAATTTATGGTGGATAATGGCTACATGGCCCTTCTTAAAATAATGGGGATCCCAGATAAGTTTGTCGGACATGGTACCATTGAACAGCTATATAAGGATTGCAGACTTGATACCGAAGGAATCGTCAATGTGGTGCAGGAATTGATTGACAGGTAATTTTTTGCCCGGACATACGTTAATAGAGGTGAAAATACCATAACCAAATAAATTGGACATATACCTTAAAAAAAGACGCTGGAAGTTGCTGTTATTGCTGGGGGCGATAGTTATCGGGGTAGCTTCGCTGATGTACACCAACTGGTTGACTGAAAAGTTGTCGGAAGAGGAACGCAAAAAAGTAATTCTCTGGGCTGAAGCTACCCAAAGGCTTGCCAGTGATGCTATGGCTCTCGACGCAGACATTTCACTCATCGAAATGATCATTGATGACAACTCCACCATTCCGTTAATACTGATCAATGAGAGCGAATCTGTCCTGATTGATGCCAATATTTCCTATAAACCCAACCGCAGAGAGCAGGTATTGCAGAAAGAATTAAAAAAAATGAAAGCGCACAGTCCTCCTATCGAAGTAATAATTTCTGATAGTGAGCGCCAGTATTTCTATTATCGCGAGTCTTATTTGCTGCGGAATCTAAGGCTCTTTCCGGTTGTTCAGTTATTGGTTATTTTTCTGTTTATTGCGGTAGCCTATCTGGCATTCAGCGCTTCGCGGTCGGCCGAACAAAATCAGGTTTGGGTTGGAATGTCGAAGGAAACTGCCCACCAGCTTGGAACGCCAATTTCATCTCTGATGGCCTGGATTGAGTTGTTGCGACTCCAAAATGCAGATGAAACAATCCTCAGTGAATTTGAAAAAGACATTCAGCGCCTCGAGAAGATCACGGAACGTTTTTCAAAAATCGGATCAAAGCCAGAACTGTTGCATGCCGACTTGTTGCAGGTTATTCAATCAACGGTGGAATATCTGAGGATACGGTCATCGGGCAAGGTAAAATATATTGTGGAGGCTGATAGCGGCGATTTTATGATCCCACTCAATGAAGCACTTTTTTCCTGGGTAATCGAAAATCTCTGCAAAAATGCGATCGATGCCATGAACAGTGAAGGAACAATAAGACTTTCCCTGAAATTCAAAGAAAACGATATTCATCTTGATGTGGCAGATACTGGCAAAGGCCTTCCCAAATCACAGTTCAAAACGATATTTCAGCCAGGGTTTTCCACCAAAAAGAGAGGTTGGGGTTTGGGCTTGTCCCTCGCAAAAAGGATTATAGAAAACTATCATGGTGGCAAGATTTTTATTAAAAGCTCAGAAATAAAAAAGGGTACAACATTTAGGATAGTTTTACACAAAAGTCATATAAGTGGATAGATTCCAAATATTTTTAAAAAACATTAGGGTCGTAATGTAAAAAATAATAATTTTGCAGCACTTTTTTGCCGTGGGTAGATTGTCAACATATAATATAGAATTCAAGGGTCTTAATGAAGGGATCCACGAGTTTGACTATCAGGTAGGCAAACCGTTCTTTGAATTATTTGAAGAAAGTCTCGTTGATGATGGAGATGTTAAGGTGAGAATTGTGCTTGAAAAGCACAGTTCATTTCTTGAATTACATCTTAGCCTGAAAGGTACGGTTGTTTTAACCTGTGATCGTTGTCTTGAGGTTTACGATCAGAAAATCAAAGGAAAGTCAAGTTTGTTTGTCAAATTTGGCGAAACTGAATCGGAAGCCGGAGAAGATGTGATCTGGGTGCCTTCCGAAGAACATCAAATCAACGTGGCACAAGTGATATATGAATATATTGCGGTTAACATTCCGTTACGGCACATACATCCTGGCAGGAAGGGCGAGGAGGGAGGCTGTAATCCGGAGATGTTGAAAAAACTGGAAGAGTATACCAGACATGATTCGGAAAGTACCGATGAGCGCTGGAGTGAATTAAAAAAATTGTTGAATAATAATTAAAAACAAATAATAATGGCACATCCGAAGCATAGAATTTCGAAAACGAGAAGGGACAAGCGCAGAACACACTATAAGGCTGTTGCTCCTACCCTGTCATCCTGCTCAAATTGCGGAGCCACAGCAAAATTCCATACCATCTGTACGGAATGTGGTTACTACAGAGGCAAACAAGTGATAGAAAAAGAGATCGCTGTCTAGACAGGAACACGGTTAGATCAGAAGGTTTTCTGATCTTTTTTTTGCTACATACTTTTAACTTTCGAACAATGTAATTAATTGTTTTACAGAGAGTTAAACTAATTTTTTAATGGATATATTTGCTCTCCTTAAATATTACTGTTATTTTTCGCCCCTTTTAATTAAGATTGTCAGATGGAAAAAATCAGAGCAGCCATAACCGGTGTAGAAGCTTTCCTGCCTGAATACAGGCTTACCAACCATGAGTTGAGCAAAATGATTGATACTTCCGATGAATGGATAATGCAGCGGATAGGGATCAGAGAGCGGCGTATTTTAACCGGTAAAGGTAAGGCAACCAGTGATATGGGTGCTGAAGCCGTAAAGGCCTTATTAAAGAAAACCGGCACAAAAGCCGACGATGTTGACTTCCTGGTATGTGCGACCATAACACCCGATATGCCATTTCCTGCCACGGCCAACATCATTGCCCAAAAAGTTGGCATTCACAATGCCTGGAGTTTTGATATCAATGCAGCCTGCTCAGGATTTATATTTGCGTTGGTTACTGCCTCTCAATTTGTTGAGTCAGGCAGATATAAAAAGGTAATAGTGGTGGGTGCCGATATGATGTCGGCCATAACCAACTATAAAGACCGTACAACATGCGCCTTGTTTGGTGATGCTGCCACTGCAGTTTTGCTGGAACCATCTGAAGACGAGGATGGCATTATAGATCATATCCATCATGTTGACGGACTGGGGAGGCATCATTTGCATATGAAGGCAGGTGGATCATTAAGGCCTGCCTCTGAGCAGACTGTCCTTAACAATGAGCACTATGTGTATCAGGAGGGGCAGACTGTTTTCAAGTTTGCCGTTTCCAAAATGGCTGATGTTTCAGTCGAAATGATGAAAAGACATGACCTGAATGCTGATAACCTGGCATGGTTGGTTCCGCATCAGGCAAATATGCGTATTATCGACGCTACTGCCCGAAGGATGGGGATTGATCCCCGTCAGGTAATGATAAATATTGAAAATTACGGAAACACAACAGCAGCTACGATTCCTCTCTGCCTTTACGATTATGAGCCCAGGTTAAAGAAAGGGGATAATATTATCCTGGCTGCATTCGGAGCAGGATTCACCTGGGGCAGCGTATATCTCAAGTGGGCATATGATGGCGCTCAATACACTAAAAGCCAGTAAAGAGATTCCATTGTATTCCCGTCGTTGGTGCGTGAATTTTAAAAGATTTGTTGGTGTTTGGTAATTTTTTGTAATTTCAAATGTTTTTTTACAAAGATTTCATAGTGCCAGAATAAAAATACGGCAATGGGAATTATTAAAAAATTTAGTGAAATGATGAAAACGAATCAAAAAAGCAACCCTGAGCAAGACGCGAAGAATATCAACCTTATCAACAAAGGCACAAAGATTGCCGGGGATATAGTTTCAGAGGGCGATATCAGGATTGATGGTTATCTGAAGGGGAACATTAAATCGAAAGGCCGGTTGGTCGTTGGTGAATCAGGAGCCATTGAGGGAGAGATTGAGTGTGCAAATGTTGAAGTTGCAGGCAAGGTCAAAGGTAAAATTTCAGCTTCGGAATTGCTTACGATGAAGTCAACGGCAATGGTTTCAGGAGAAATAACCACATCCAAACTTGCTGTTGAACCGGGTTCACTCTTCTCTGGTACCTGCCGGATGGGACAGACCCCGGAAAAGCCCGCTGTTGAGCCTCAAAAACAGTAACCTCATGAAGAGTTTTCTGATTAGAATCACTGCTATTACCGCCCTGCTGGCGCTTGCCGGCGGAATTCTTTTCACGTATTTTTTTGAAGACAGTTATACTCCGGTCTTATTGTTCCTGCTTTTATTTTTCTATTTATTTACCATTATTTCCCATGCTTACCAGTCATCTCGCATAAAGGCAAATTTTGCATCTTTCGTGCGGACACACTTGATATTTACTATTTTACGGTTATTTGTCTATTCTACCGTAATAATTGTCTATCTGATTTTTAATCAGGAAAAGGTGATTGGTTTTGTGGCCGTTGTTGTTGTTTTGTACATTATTTATACGTTTCTTGAAACCCGGGAACTGACACGTCAGACTGGCCGGCATGCAAAGAAGGAACCTTAAGTTTAAACGAATAGTAATCTTTGCTTCGTGAATTGTCAGGACTATTTTTAATAATAACATGTGGCCAATTAAAAAAAATATAAATTTGCCGGCCTGGGGAATTTTACCAAAAGATATATGAGAGTTAAATCCAAAATGATTGTCACGGTAAGCGCTGTATTGTTTATAGCGTTTCAGATTGCCTTGGGAGTTTTTACTGTCAATGCAGCTGATAACGACCATGGTTCAGCGGATTCCGGATCTTTTAATGCCGGCAAATTTGTAATTGATCATGTATCAGATGCTTATGAATGGCATATCACTTCCTTTGGAGATTTTCATGTCAGTTTTCCCCTACCTGTAATCCTGTATAGCCAGACTAAAGGGTTGAATGTTTTTCTTTCCTCCAGGTTTCACCATGGTCACGATGCCTGGAATGGCTTCATGATTGCGCATGATGGGCCTTACACAGGGAAAATTGTTGAATTGGATAATACAGGGAATACGATTGGCAGGCCATGGGATTTTTCAATTACTAAAACTGTGGCAGGTCTTATTGCTGCATCCATATTAGTGGTATTGCTGTTGATGGGGGTGGCGCGTTCTGCTGCGAGAAGTGCAGGAAGAGCCCCTCAGGGCTTGCATAACCTGGTTGAACCGGTCGTCATTTTTATCAGAGACGAAATAGCTTTGCCTTCGATCGGGCATAAAAATATGGATCGTTTCATGCCATTTCTGCTTACCCTGTTCTTTTTTATACTTATTAACAATCTTGTTGGGTTGATACCCATATTCCCGTTTGGAGCAAATGTTACCGGCAATATCTCCATAACCCTGGTACTTGCCTTGTTTACATTTTTTATGACCAACCTGAATGGGAACCGCCATTACTGGAAGGAAATATTTAATCCTGATGTTCCCATGTGGATGAAATTCCCTATACCGCTGATGCCTTTTTTAGAGTTTACGGGAATGTTTACCAAACCATTTGTCCTCATGATCCGGCTTTTTGCCAATATGTTGGCGGGGCATCTTATTGTTACCGTATTCATAAGCCTGATTTTTATTTTCAGCAATGCCCTGGGGCTAATTGCAGGCTGGGGCGTAAGTCCGGTATCGGTTATATTTTCCGTGTTCATCACATTGCTTGATGTGCTGGTATCATTTATACAGGCATATGTATTTACCCTGTTGTCGGCACTCTATTTTGGGATGGCCACAGCAGAACATCATTGAATTGCATAATTAATAAATACTTGAATTATGACGTCACTTTTTGTTTTATTGGCTAGTGAAGCCATAGGTTTATTCGGAGCGGCAATGGGTGCCAGCTTTGCTGCCATTGGCGCTTCCATTGGTATTGGCCGTATTGGTGCAAGTGCTATGGAAGCTATTGCCCGTCAGCCTGAAGCCAGTGGAGATATACGCTCCACTATGATCATTTCAGCAGCTTTGATCGAGGGAGTATCTTTCTTCGCAGTAATTACCTGTGCACTGGTGATTTTGCTCGGATAGGATTTTTTGTAATGCAGAGTGCGGTTCCCGGGATTGCCGGGAACGCTCTCTTTGTACGAAACAAAGAAATTTAAATTATGGGGTTAGTTACACCAAATCCGGGGACCATATTCTGGATGGTCATAGTTTTCGGAATCGTATTTATGATTCTGAAAAATTTTGCATGGAAGCCGATTCTGAATGCGCTCAGGGAACGGGAAACCAGTATTACAAATGCCTTGAATGCAGCAGACCAGGCCCGCCTTGAAATTGCCAATCTTATGGCAGATCAGGAAGCCATTCGTCTGGAGGCACAGAAGGAGAAAGAGCAGATTCTTCGGGATGCAAGGGAAATCAGGGATAAGATCCTCGCTGAAGCACGGGATAGGGCCATATTGGAAACCCAAAGATCCGTTGAACATGCCCGTGATCTTATACATCTTGAAAAAATGGCAGCTATTAATGACATTAAAAAACAGGTAGTCGAATTGTCGGTCAGCATTGCTGAAAAGATCCTCAAGGAAAAGGTGAAAACCTCAGCTGAGCAGGAGAAAATCATTGATGTGATGTTACACGACCTTACGCTGAATTAATAGTATGAACGAGAGCAAAATTCCGGTCAGATATGCCAGGGCACTTTTTAAGGCTGCAGAGAACAGCCATGTATTGCCCGAAGTGGCTGCCGATGTGAGGCAGATTCAGGGTGTATGCCAGAATTCGGAGGAATTTATTCTTTTCCTTCAAAGTCCGGTTGTAAAGAAATCACAAAAGATTGATTTGATGGATAAAATATTTAAAGAGCATGTCCACCCCCTTACAATGCGCTTTTTATTGCTTCTTTCTGACAACCGACGTGAAGAGTGGTTACCCGGTATTTGCCGCAATTATCTGGACCTGATGCAGGTACATAATAATATTTCTCCCGTTGTTATTACAACTGCCGAAGCACTTGTGCCAGAAGTCAGGGAGAGCATCATCCGGTACCTCAATCTCAAAACCGAAAAAACCATAGATCTCTCCGAAAGGGTCAGTCCTGATATTATCGGTGGTTTGATTTTAAGGATTGGCGATTTGCAATACGATGGCAGTATCTCCAATCAGTTGAAAAAGATTAAAGGAATACTTCTCGAAAGGGAGTTATAGGATAATAAGTAAAAAATATAAATCAAGATGGCGGATATTAAACCGGCAGAAGTATCAAAGATCTTACAGGATCATCTGGAGCATTTCTTAAGCAAATCAGATCTCGATGAAGTGGGAACTGTTTTGCAGGTGGGCGATGGTATTGCGCGTATCCATGGGCTTGCCAACGTTGAGTCGAACGAAATGATAGAGTTCGAACGCGGCATAAAAGGCATCGTACTTAACCTTGAGGAAGATAATGTGGGTGCTGTTTTGCTTGGGCCATCAGAGGCGGTGAAGGAAGGCGACACGGTAAAACGGTTGAATCGCACAGCTTCAATTCTGGTAGGTGAAAAATTGTTAGGCAGGGTGATTAATACCCTTGGAGATCCTATTGACAATAAAGGACCGATCTCAGGTGAACTTTTCGAAATGCCATTGGAGCGTAAAGCTCCGGGAGTTATTTTCAGGCAACCTGTCAAGCAGCCCCTTCAAACAGGTATAAAGGCTATTGATGCCATGATTCCGATAGGCCGCGGACAACGCGAATTGATAATCGGCGACCGGCAGACTGGTAAAACGGCCATTGCCATAGATACCATCATCAACCAGCGTGAGAATTTTGAACGTGGAAAGCCAGTTTATTGTATTTATGTGGCGATCGGGCAAAAGGGGTCAACCGTAGCTACAATTGCCGCCACGCTCGAAAAGCATGGTGCCATGGATTACACGGTGATTGTGCTGGCAACAGCCGCTGACCCGGCTGCTCAGCAGTTTTATGCCCCCTATGCAGG
>CAYMXK010000010.1:26730-28521 GCA_964393915.1 uncultured Prolixibacteraceae bacterium | reverse complement strand
ATTCAAGATGGTACTGCTGGTCAGCCTCAATACGGCGGTCAAGCAGAATCTCTATCCTTGCACCACGGGAGTCGAAGAGTTCCAGAAGAGCATGACTGTTGCGACTGCTTGTCAGCTCAAAGTTCAGCTTGTCAGAGAATGGATTCGGGTAAACCAGCAATCCATTATTCTTATCGGTCAGCTGATCCAGCATGACTGCACTCTTCTTGGTCGGGGTCGTACCGGATTTATGAATCTGAATGTTACCTCCTTCCAGATCATCAAGATCCATGCGTACAGACGGTGAGTAGAATGTGTTGGTAGAGAACCAGGGCACCTTTGATTTATTCACGAAAGCAGCAAATCCGATATTGTCAACCTTGACACCAGGTTCACCGTTATCTTCCACCCAGAGATATACCGTGGCATTTCCTGTGGAGGTTTTTGTGTCGCCCAGTTCCTTGAGTATAGCACTGGAATAGACTACATACCCCATATACCTCACCGGATCGCTACCGGGAATCTGGTCGACCCTGATGGTAGTCGGCTTGTTGCTCTTAATCTGGAACGGAGTACCATCAATACGGAAGATCGCGTTGAAGTTACCCTGAAGGACTGCCACCTTGCTGTTCGTATTCCATTTTGCGTTAAACCCAAAATTGGCTTTAGACCCAATGGTACCGGCCTTAGTTCCTTTGGGATTTTCAAGCACGATATAGCCGCCTCCTGTCAGAAAATCATCAGCCGGTGCAGAGACAGTAATATAGGTTTCCTGGTCTTCATCACAGTTAGCATTGGAGAAATAGGTTGAACTTTCAATTTCCCAGGTTACCAATATAGTGGTTGACAGAGAGCTGGTAAGTGTGACATTGTATTTTGCCCAGAACTTCAGGTCACCGGACGGAAGGACTTCTTTACCATTGGAGATAGGAGATATTGAGGCACTGGGAACCGGATCGAGATCAAAAGTCAGGTTAAGTCCTGAAAGGTCTCCCGGAAAACCATCAGGATCCTGTGCAAGGATCACCACTATCATAATTTCAGCCGAACCTCCGGTTTTACTGTTGGTATTTACAAAGAAAGTGGTTTCCCATTCGTCAATGACACCGCAGGCTTCTTCAGGTAGAATAGCAAACGGATCAGTATCCGAGCCCGGTTTATAGGCGCAATCACCGGCAAAATCTGTAACCACATTGGTGGAAGCTGCCGGCTGTTCGAGATTCATTGTGGCTGTTGCCACTCCCGAACCATTGGTTGTGGCAGTGACCCATTGTGAGCCGATCGTAAATTTGATTTCCTTACCGGATAGCAGAGCACCGAACTCGTCTTCCAATGTGGCGGATAAGGAAACGGGGTCGGAATACTGACCGGAGGAAGCCCCTGTATAAGTAAGCACAACACCCTTTCTTTTAACAGTAATGATCTGTGATTGATCGGCAGCTGCATTGTTGCAGTCATCTTTTAAACTCCATGTACGGGTGATGATAATATTATACGGATCACTACTGTTTACCACATCACTGTAAGTAGCCTCCAGTCCGGTTGAGCAGTTATCAGATTCGTTCGTAACATCACCGGTAACAGCCAGGGAGGCATCGTATGTACAACCGGATGTTGCAAAATCAAAGTAAACGGTTTTATCCGCCGGCTTTGTAAATGTGGGAGGGTTGGTATCGACAATGGTAATCACCTGAGTATAAACCGCACTGGTATTTCCGCAATCGTCGGTAACCGTCCAGGTGTTGGTGTAAGTACCAGCCTGTGAGCAGGATGAACCGGCAACAAAGCTACCTGGCACTTTTACGATATTGG
>CAYMXK010000010.1:23948-26630 GCA_964393915.1 uncultured Prolixibacteraceae bacterium | reverse complement strand
AGTTGTCAGTGGCAACAGGGAACAAAGCCTGCGCTGCGGATAGCCCTGAAGCATCGCTGCATTCAACGGTTCTGTTAAGGTTGCCGGCTACTGTTGACCAGGTCGGTGGGGTGGTATCCACAATCGTGATGACTTGGGTATAAACCGCACTTGTATTTCCGCAGTCGTCGGTAACAGTCCAGGTGTTGGTGTAAGTACCGGCCTGTGAGCAGGATGAACCGGCAACAAAGCTACCTGGCACTTTTACGATATTGGTTACAACATTATCGCAGTTGTCAGTGGCAACAGGGAACAAAGCCTGCGCTGCGGATAGCCCTGAAGCATCACTGCATTCAACGGTTCTGTTAAGGTTACCGGCTGCTGTTGTCCAGGTCGGGGCGGTCGTATCCTCAATTGTAAGTGTCGCACTGGTGGTTATTGTGTTTTGGCAAGCATCCGTGGCAGTAAAGGCAATCGTGGCTGAGCCTGTGTAGGCTGAACCTGGACAGCCTCCGGAAAGGGAATAGGGATTGGGGGAGTAGCTCCAGACTACCGGTTCACATCCGCCCTGGAATACCGCCCCTCCCGCTGTTTGAAGCCAGTTGGCAATTCCCGCCATGTTTGAACATTCAAAGGTTCCGTCTTCTGCCACATCATCAATGATGAAACAGGGATTCACCTCTACATCGGTTCGTGTGGCAGTCTTGGTAATGGTTGGAGAGCTGCTGTCTGTAACCTTCAGTGATACCGTTTTGGATCCAACGGACTTGTATGTAACAACGATCTCGGATTCATCAAGGTCGCCGCTTTCAATCGTATAATCAGCCGGATTACCAGGATTCCATTCAAATGTATAGGGTGTTTTTCCGCCTATGGTAGTACTCTTTAGGGTTACCGTTTCAAAGGCGCTTCCCGGGCTGCATTCTGCCATATCAGAAAACTGTGCCTGTAAAGGTGCATTGATCACAAACCCTTCATCGTAATAACACCGCCCGCCTTCACAACCGCATGGATCATTTGAATTCGTCTGGTAGCTCAGGTAAATGTTTTCCATCTCAGCAAGCTGTCCGCAGGTCCAGTTTATCTTTTGAAGCCGAATAGGTGTATTTGTGGGTATGGCGTTATCCGTGAGTCCGGTATTAATACAGGCTGAAAATGTTGACGGAATAGTGGATTGGGTACCATCCGGATAAAAAGTAGTGATATTTAAAGAATACATTGCATAGAGGTTATATCTGGTAACTCCGCCACCGGCAGGCACCAGTACAGCATATAGGTAAACATCCTCCAGATTCAGGGGGTCACACTCATAATTTGATGGTAAACGGGTGCCGTCGACGAATCCCAGGAACATCTCTCCCACAGTAAAGTCATTGGCAGGAGAAATTGAACATGTTGTGCAGCCTGGCACAGTCTGCCCATAGGATAAACCGCTAAAAGTAAGCGAAATGACTGCGATTAGCAAGATTATAACCAGCCTTCCCGATAGCGGTATTCGCAGGAATTCCGGTAGAGAGTTGCTGGGTTTTGACGATTGTAATGAAGTAACATTTTCCATATTTTGAATATTTAAATGGGTTAATAATTTTGATCAACAAAAAGCAGTATTCCTTAATTTAAGGCATAAAAATCTACCTCCCCGTTAAAGCAGAGCTATTTAAGGATAATTGACTAAATGATTTTACCGATTAAGATGCTGTATTACAATACGCTGCAACAACCGGTAAATGACGGGTAAGTGATTCGGGTCAGTAAGATTTGATCATATGACAAATTTAAGGTGTGTGATAGAAGGGGGTTTTCGGAAATGAACAGGAAGGCATATCAGTTATATAATCCCTTCCCGCATGAAATCTGCGAAAAATTCCTGATGAAACACCGGAATTATTTTTTAGTCCAATAGTCATTCTGTCAGTCATAAAAACAATTCATTTTCAGACAAACAAATCTCGCTTAATGAGATATTGTGCATTTTAAATCCTATACTAAGTACGTGAATTAATCGCTAAAAAGCAAAAAATACTTTCCCATTGTGCATTATTTTCCCATATCGGGACAACTATTTTTATCAAGTTTTGGCATTAAAATGTGAATTATAGAAAATAAAGCCGTTACAGAGGTCAATTTGTGGTTTTGATATAATTATTGATTTGTTCTATTATTCGATAAATTAATGTTTGTAGGGTAGGATTTTCATCCAGGGGGCCCCGGGTTTTGCTCAACGCAGGGCAGTATAGTTTCAAAATCATTCCTGCGCAGGCAGGAATCCAGGTTTGTTTTGCTGCCAGCTCTCCTCAACGTTAAATGGTGTGGTGGTGGAATACGGTTCTACCATAATTTCGGTGCTCTGCACCTGAAAATATTGTGGCGCGCTGCAGATAATTCGTTACGCTACAAATATTTTGGTGCGCTGCACCGGTTGGTTCCCTTGTGATATACGGGCTACCATATTTAGCACCTGCAATATTTTCAATATGTCGCACCGGATGGTTCTCTTGTGTTATTCAGTGCCACCTTAATTTTGGTGCATAACAAATATTGTGGTGCGCTGCAGATATTCGTTATGCTGCAAATATTTTGGCGCGCTGCACCGGATGGTTCTCTTGTGATATTCAATGCCACCTTAATTTTGATGCATTACAAATATTGTGGTGCGCTGCACCGGATGGTATGCTGTTTCCTTCACCCCAACCCATTCTCTCA
>CAYMXK010000010.1:0-23848 GCA_964393915.1 uncultured Prolixibacteraceae bacterium | reverse complement strand
GTGGTGCGCTGCACCGGATGGTATGCTGTTTCCTTCACCCCAACCCATTCTCTCAGTCTGTTTATTGCTTTTTCCTTGTTCCCGTCGTCCAGTCCGGAAATTCGGATCCCATGACTGGCACCCGGTTGTACGATCCTGAGAAAGTTATCCCGGTGGGGGAGATCCACCCCGCTGGCGGTCCAGGGATCGTTGGCACCATAAATAAAAATCATCCGTGCATCTGTCGTTTCAAGGAAAGCCTTTGTTTTTTGAACCGAAGTGTCATCAAATTCCACGCGGTAATCTCCGGGAAGGAAAAGCCGTTCGAGATAATTATCTGCGTTTGGAATGGTCAGCCGCCTTCTGAACGGCCTTGTGTCATACCCATAATACCCCAGTTCACGTGCCGCCTGTACAAAAAATGACCCGATTCGCTCCAAACCTTCCAGTGAAAAGTAGTCGGGACCCGAAATTTTCATGAAATGGGTAAAAACTTCCTCATCGGAAGCACTTAACGACGGTATTTGCCCGGGATGGGTGCCCCACTGCCAAAAGGCGAAGCTGTATTCAAGCACGCAGTAATCGTAAACCTCGTTAAGCCCAACTCCGAAGGTAATTTTTTTCTCCTCTACATGCTTTTCAAACAAGGGCATTAATTGTTCCCGCCGTTTTAACAACTCCTGTTGAAAGGCTTCCACTTTTTTACGGTCGCTCCGGGTGCCCACTGACTTCTTAATGTAGGGTTCATGCCGGCCATCCTCCACTCCAAAATTAAAAGGTGCCACATACGACACGGTAACATCCACATCGTCGGGATAAAAGACCCGGTGAAGCAAGGCAGTCTGGCCACCCTTGCTGATGCCCGTATTTACCCAGGTGCCTGTAAGGATGGGCTTCAGGAGTTCCACCACCATGTGGTGGTCTCCGGCAGCGTTTTCCACAGTCAGGTAGTTCCAATCCCGCACATCAGGCCACGATTGACCGAAATACCGGTGCTCCACCACCACCTGGCTCGAATTGATCAAAGGGCAGAGTTCATTGAGGTATGCCGGATTGGCGCCATAATTGGCTGCGTAGCCTTCGGTGACCAGCACCACCGGAGATTGGGGGGTCAGTACCGAAATAAAAACACGTTGAATAAAACTTCCCTTTCCGGGTTGTCCATGATCAAGCGGTTGCCTGATTTTTACCTGCACGGCTTCAGTGAAAAAGCTGTTGGGGCTCATGGACTGCACCTCTACTACCGCAGGGAATTGCTGCAGGTAATCTGTCAGGACCGAAGATTGTACCTGCAGTTGTACTATCCATAAGAAAAACAGTATGGGTAGAAATCTTTTCATCGTCAAAAAATTAAAGCCCTAAAATAGAGACTTTTCCATAATCTGTCCGGATTTTTTACTGATATTGTCAGCTGATTAATAAAATAGTATACTTTTCAGAAAAAACCTAATGAATGTAATTTTTAAATCTGTTGCCCTCCTTTGCATAGCCTTGATTGCCGCATGCACTTCCGGGGATTTACCGGTTGTTGAGTTCAGAACAAGCATGGGAAACTTCATTATGGAGATTGACACCCTCAGAGCGCCGGTGTCTGGTAAAAATTTCCTCACCCTGGTGAAAGATGGCGCCTTGGATTCCGCGGTCTTTTACAGGGTTGTCCGCCACGATAACCAGCCCGGGAGCAAAGTTAAAATTGAGGTGATCCAGGGTGGCCTGTTTGCCGACAGTCTTGTGGCCAAATATCCGGCAATTGCTCATGAGCCTACCTCCGTCACGGGAATCAGGCACCTCGACGGAGTGGTGAGCATGGCAAGGAATGAGCCGGGTTCGGCATCCACGGAGTTCTTCATCTGTATCGGTGATCAGCCCGCGCTGGATTTCGGAGGAAATCGAAATCCCGACGGACAGGGCTTTGCCGCTTTCGGGAAGGTGATAAAGGGAATGGAGGTTGTCAGGAGTATACAACAAATGCGTGATACCGGACAGTATTTAACTGATCCTGTGAAAATTCACGCTGTACTTATTCCGGTTCCTTAGTGTAAAACCCGGGAACACCGGTTTGGCATGCCATCGGTCTGGCATTGTAGCAAATAAGCAGATTTAAGCTGCAATATTTGCGAATACTTCATCGAGTATAAGCGGAAACTGCGAATAGAACATTATAAGGCACCATCGTTTCAACTCATTTCTTTCGCTGGGTTTCATCCAACTTATACATTTGATAAGTTCTTTTCTGAATAGAGTTTCACTGAAACTGACCCGGGGGAGAATGGTTTTTGCATATTCTAACATAGCCTGGTGTTTTTGAAAACTTTACTAAGATAACTCCCCGATTTTAAAAATCGTATGTTGTATAACACAGCTTAACATTGTTTAACTAATTCATACGCTTTTGTCTGAATTGCAAAATATTGCTAATTTTGAATGGTTAAAAAGATGACTATGGATCTATTTACAAAGAATGATAAGCTTTACAATGTTATTGAGAATAATAACCATCTGTTACCTGTTTTGAACCGCTTCGGAATCCGCCTGGGATTTGGTGATGCCACAATTGCCGACATTTGCGAAGCACGAAATATAAATCCGGCATTCTTTCTTGATATTATTAATGCCTTTCATAATTCTGATTACTTCCCTGAGGCTGAATTTCTTACCTTTTCCCCTTTATTGATTGTCGACTATCTTCAGAGGACCCATCAGTATTATCTCAACTGGGTGGTGCCCAAAATGGAGAACCAGCTTGAAAGCCTAATTTTATCAGGAAAAAACCAGGCGGAAAACCTGAAACTCCTTCGCATTTTTTTCAGGAAGTACAAGTCCGAATTAATTTCACATATCATGGAAGAGGAGGAGTCGATATTTCCTTATGTGCTGAGGCTTAATGAAGCCTATGAAGAACGCACAGGAATTTCGGAGGATGATACCCGAAAATCGATTCTTGAATATGAAAAGGAGCACTCGGATGTGGATGCCAAACTGAATGATCTTAAAAATCTGGTTATTAAATTCCTGGTAGCCGATTATGATGACAATCTTTGTAACGACTTTCTGATCACACTTCTGAGGTTTGAGCGCGACCTGATTGACCACGCCCGTATTGAGGATAAAATTCTGGTGCCCATTGTATCCCGGATCGAAAAAACCTTAAAGGATGGAAAGTAAGGTTGTTGTAGTCCACCGTTCTGAAATTGTCAGGAAAGGACTCTCTGCTTTTCTTAATCCTCTTTGGAAAAGTGACATTTTGCAAATTGGGAGTGCCCAGGATTATATTGAGAGAGGCTACTGCAAATCATGCCGGACCCTGGTTTTTATAGAGGCCGGCCTGTTGTACCAGTTCCCTGCCGGTTCGGAGCATGTTACCATTGTTGCCATTTTCGATACTGACAACCAGTTTGTTCCAGTTCCGGATAACGTAGGGAGGATAAGCCTCATGTCAGGTTTTGATGTTTTTGAAAAGATTTTTGATGACTTTAAGATTTCATCATCAGGGAGGTATGAAAACGAAAATGAACTTACGCAACGTGAAAGGGAAATTCTAAGGCAGGTAGCGATGGGATATTCCAATAAAGAAATTGCCGATAGTCTGTATATTAGCATCCATACCGTTATCACCCACCGCAAAAATATAACCGGTAAACTGGGAATAAAATCAATATCGGGCCTGACAGTTTATGCCATCATCAACCGTTTGATAGATCCTGGATTGATAGATCCTGAAAAGCTGATATAGTTAGTTTCAAATCTATAGAATGGCTGGCCATCAGAATGAAACCGGATAGCAAATCTTTGTTTTCCAGGTAGATGGATCTGAGTCAGAATCATCGGTAAGGTATATTTCCATGGGCGGGCCGCTGAGCGACAGGCCGCGTTCAATAATCCACTGTTGCACGGCGTCGTGTCCCGATTCGAGGTTCTCATAGTTTCCGGTATATTCAGTAACGGCACACATGGCCTCAGAAAACATTCCGGAAAGGATAATCCCCTGGTGTTGTACTGCAGATTCAACCGGGAAGCCACATTCCAGATCCACCCTCTCCTCGCCCATCGAATGGTATATCGCATAGGGATGACCGACAATGGTATAGTTCCCATCGGTTCCCGCCTTTATCAGCTGATCATACATTTCTGCCATGTCATCACTGAGATCTTCCCAGGCGATCTGCCTGCGGATGCTAACAAACGGAAATTCCTCAATAGCCCCCTGCTCTACTATCGGTAATCCCTGTTCGTGCCAGAGTTCGGCAGTTTTCAACAGGTTGGCAGAGGCCTTTTTCATTGTTTTTGGGGCATTCATCCTGAAGAAAAGGGTTTTCCAGCCCTCGGTTTTAACGCCTAAAGCCCAGGAAACCAGCGTTGCCCCGTCTGATTCGGAAAGTTCTGTACGGCTTACACAAAACGCCTTGTTTGTATAATCCATAGCCACTTCTATTAGCCGGTGAGGCTCGGACTTCGTAATGGTGAACCTTTGCAGAAATCCTGTTTCTCCGGGGGCCTGCCAGACTGCAACCCCTCCCTGTCCGAATCCTCCGTTGTGGTATAAAGGCTGTGGCATTTCCCTTTCTATATTCCAGGGTGACCAGTACTCCCAGTTCCTGAAATCATTCAGCTGGGCATATACGGTGGATGCCGGGGCATTGATCCACACCGAATGGCGCACCGTCATCGTTTCCGGCAGTAAAATTGGTGTAATCAGCCATCCCAAAAACAACAGGCCTGCCAAAGCGAGAAGACGAAGAAGTCTTTTCATAGGGAAAATATTTTTAAAATAAACAAAGGCTGACGCCTTCCAAAAGGACAAAGATACAAAATCGGAAATGTGGCAGAGAAGAGTCATTTATACTATTTTCTATTTTTTTAAGAAACAATTATTTGGTACTCGTAACAGCAACTGTTAAATTCGCAGCCTCAGACTGCCAACTGTAAGTTCGGGCAGATTCCTGGAGTATGTATACATTATGTAATTATTATTTACTATGAATAAATTTCTTGCTCTGTTCATTCTGGCAACTGCGTTGGCAGCTCCTGCGAGAGCCGACGAAGGGATGTGGATTCCTGCCCTTATTCACAAACTCAATATTCAAAGTATGCAGAATGCTGGCCTGCAATTGACTGCCGAAGATATATACAGTATCAACAACAGTAGTTTAAAAGATGCCATAGTTTCCATCGGAGGCTGTACCGCCGAAATGATATCACCTGATGGTCTTATGCTTACGAACCATCACTGTGCATTTGGTGATATTCAGAGCCATTCTTCGGTAGAGAATGATTATTTGCAGTATGGTTTCTGGGCACAATCTAAAGGAGATGAACTGCCCAATCCGCAAAAAATCGCCCGTTTTCTCATCAGTTCAGAAGAAGTAACCGATAAGGTCCTGGCTGAAGTCACAGACGGAATGAGTTTCGAAGAAAGGAACCGCAAGGTGAGCCAGATTTCGGCTCGCTTAGAGCGACAGGCTACTGACGGTACTCATTATCAGGCCCAGGTGAGGAGCTTTTTTGAATCGAACAGATATTTTATCTTCGTATATGAAACCTTCCGAGATGTCAGGCTGGTTGGTGTTCCTCCCCAGGCTCTCGGAAAGTTTGGTGGCGATACCGACAACTGGATGTGGCCCAGACACACGGCTGACTTTGCCCTTTACAGGGTATATTCGGGACCCGACGGGAAGCCAGCCTCTTATTCAAAAGATAATATACCACTTAAACCCCGTCACTTCCTGCCGATATCTCTAAAAGGAGTCCAGGATGGAGATTATGCAATGATTATGGGATATCCGGGAACAACCAACCGCTATAAAACCTCCACCGAAGTACAGTATACCATGGACGTTACAAATTCCATCCGCATTGACGTCAGGGAGAAGAAGCTTGATATCATTAAGCAATATATGGAATCAGAACAAAAGGCCCGTATCCAGTATGCCAATAAATATGCCGGAAGTTCAAATTACTATAAATACAGCATCGGTCAGAACCAGGGTCTCCGTAACCTCGGTGTTATTGCAAAGAAGGAGGCATTCGAAGATGAATTTTCGAAGTGGGTGGCAGCTTCACCCGCACGAACTGCCAGATATGGCAAAGCGCTGGATATGATCAAAGGGGCCTACGAGGATATTGAAGATGAAACTGCTCAGGAGTACCTAATGGAAGCACTGATCCGCGGACCCGAGATTTTTATGTTTGCCTATAGAACGCGCGCCCTATATAATCTGCTTGAAAAACCGGAGGAAAACAAGGACCGAATTGCACAGATAGCCAAT
The DNA here is from genome assembly GCA_964393915.1 of uncultured Prolixibacteraceae bacterium. GTDB lineage: Bacteria > Bacteroidota > Bacteroidia > Bacteroidales > Prolixibacteraceae > UBA1413. Next base: position 17,603 of record CAYMXK010000010.1, on the reverse strand, counting down.
AATATTAATGAGTCTCTGGATGGGTACTTCAAGGATTACGATGCTTCAACCGACCAGAAACTGGTTGCCCGGCTGACAAGGCTCTATGCCGAAAGGACAAATGCCCGGTTCCATCCTAAATTTTTTGGGACAATTAATTCGAAATTCAAAGGAGATTACGACAAGTATGCCGCAAAGATGTTTGCCGGTACCATTTTCGCTAATCAGGAAAAGCTGTCTGCCTTTTTAAAAAATCCTTCGAAAAAGGTAATGGACAAAGACCTGGCATTTGCTGCTTCGGGAGATGTGTTTGATCTGTTACGCAGCATTGGCGAAGAAACACAGAAATCTTCAGCACAGCTGGAAGAGGGTCGCCATTTATTACTTGCCGGAATGAAGGAAATGCAGCCCGGTAAGGAATTCTATCCCGATGCCAACTCCACCATGCGGCTTACCTATGGGACTGTAGGCAGCTACATTCCCCGTGACGGTGTGATATACATGGAGAAAACCACAGTGCAGGGATATATAGAGAAAGAAATACCGGGAGACGATGAGTTTGATGTACCCGCACGCATGAAAGAGCTGGTTCTTGCCCGTAATTTCGGACGTTATGCCGATGAAAATGGAGATCTGATTGCCTGCTTCATCAGTAACAACGATATTACAGGCGGTAACTCAGGCAGTCCTGTTCTGAACGCCAAAGGCGAACTTATCGGGTGTGCCTTCGATGGAAACTGGGAGGCTATGAGTGGAGATCTGGCTTTCGAACCTGACATTCAGCGTACCATCAGTGTCGACATACGTTTTGTACTTTGGGTGATCGATATTTATGCAGGGGCTACCCACCTTATCGATGAAATGACCATTGTGGAATAAGAGAGGGTTGCAGGATTCAGGTATCAGGAGAATGGATCATAACTCACCGGACATTAAGCATGAAACCTTCGATTACAGTTTATACCGATGGCGCCGCCAGGGGAAACCCCGGGCCGGGAGGATATGGCATTGTGCTGCTCTCCGGACAACACCGCAAGGAGCTCTCCGGGGGATATCGTTATACCACCAATAACAGGATGGAATTAATGGCGGTGATTGTAGCGCTGGAAGCACTGAAAATCGAGGGGTCTGATGTGACGGTTTACACTGACTCACGCTATGTGGCCGATGCCGTTAACAAAGGATGGGTCTTTAACTGGGTGGCAAAACGGTTTAAAGACAAAAAGAATCCGGACCTGTGGCTGCGTTTCCTTGAAATTTATAAAAAGCACAACGTAAAGTTTATTTGGGTAAAGGGGCACAATGACCATCCGTTAAATGAACGGTGCGACCAGTTGGCAGTTGCAGCTTCAATGCTGTCCGGTCTTCCCGATGATACCGGCTATGAACCAGATTAAGAAGAAGGATATTACTCTCTATTGGTTATATTTCCGCCAGATGAGGAAGAAGTATTTGTGCGGTCAGGCGAGCCATAATAGAAAATGTTGCCACCACTAGAAGCATGAGCCGTTAGTTCCTTCATTGTAGTAACCCATGCATTTGCACCACTGGAAACGCTGATTTCTGAAACTTCCGTTTTAAAGTCTTCTGCCTTCAAATTCGCCCCTGAAGAGGTCTTTGCAAAAAACAGCTTTGATTTTCCGGTGAGAAAAACATTTGCACCGGAATTAACGGCCACATCAACCGACTGTCCGTCCAGGTCCATCTTGAAATTACATCCGGCCGATGCCCGGATTGTCAGCTGATCTACAATTAATCTACCATCAGTATAGATATTGCTTCCGGCAGTTCCATGTATTTCCCTTATTTTGTTTGTGGTTATAACCACTTTTTTTGAAGTTGCGCTCCAGATATTGGCCCGGGTCCTGATTTCAAGCATATTGCCATTTACCCTTGTTTCAATGATTTCGAGCAGGTTTTCATCGGCAACCACAACGACACTGGGTTCGTCACCCTGCACAAAATGGACATTCATGCCACTGGTTACTTTCACACCGCTGAATTTGCCCAGCTCCCTGACATCTTCCACCACATCACCGTTGCCTTTCACCGATGGACCCATAAAGATACACGATGACAGGAGCAGTGCAGCAAATAGCGGAAACAATATGATAAAGCGTAATCGCATCTTTGTTTTATAAAAAAAATGATAATAAAAATACGTAATTTCACTTGCACATGGTTAATACATATCGACGAGCGGGGGAGTTTTACCGGTAAAGGCAGCTTATTGACAAAAAAAGGGCGGCAGAAAACCTTTTTCTGCTGCCCTTTAATATCAGGAGATTATAATTTTATCTTCCCCGATGCTGTTTTTGACTTCCGGGCAAGCTGTTCATATTGCCACGTTTGTCCAACATCATACGTTGTTCATCAGTAAGCTGTGCCCTGAATTGCTGGTGTTGTTCAGCCCTTATCATGGCCATGGCCAATTGAACTTCTGCTAATTTCTCAAGACTTGTCCCGATTGCCTTCATATCTGCTTTATCGGCAGTAACCAGTGTCTGGTGACGAGCACGGAGTTCGCGCATCTGATCCTGGTGGGGTTTTAATCGTTTTTCTGTCTCCAGGCGCGACTTCTGCATAAATTCGCGTTGTTCCTCTGTAAAGCTGGCGTTTGGGTTTTCCAGCCTTTGTTTCATCATAGCTCCCCTGCGTTCAGGCATGATTTTGCCATCTCTCCTGAAGTCGCCTCTCTGTGCGTGTGCTGATCCGGCAGTCAAGATGATTGCCAGAAGTACGATTGATAAAATTCTTGTTTTCATGATTATCATTTTTCTTAAAGGGTTAGAGAATTTCTATATCATTTTTGTTTCCGGGGTTTTGACTTCATTAATTATGAAAGGTTTAACCATAGAAATGTTGCTTGAAGGGCCGGTTATAATATTTTAACAAATTCACCGCAATTAAAGATGACCTTTATGTGTTTAAGAATTGTTAGTTTTGCTGAATCTTTAAATGATGTAAAATGAAAGTCAGAAAGTATCTTATAGGATTGGTTATTGTGTTATTAGCGGGCATATCGCTGTATAGTTTTACGCATGACAACAAAAACTTTGAAATTGCCAAAAATCTGGATATATATTATACCCTGTTTCGCGAATTGAATGCCTTTTACGTTGATGAGGTGAATCCTAATCTGCTTGTAAAAACCAGCATCGACAAGATGCTGGAATCGCTTGATCCTTATACCAATTTCATTTCAGAAGCCGATGTGGAGGATTTCAGGTTCATGACTACCGGGGAGTATGCCGGAATTGGTGCCCTCATCAGCAGGCAAAAGGGCAATATTATTATTGCAGAGCCTTATGAGGGTTTTCCTGCCCAGAAATATGGGCTGAAGGCCGGCGATATACTTTTGGAAGTGGAAGGCAAATCTACCGCGGATATGAGTACCGAAGATGTGAGTGCCCTGCTAAAAGGTCCTGCCATGCTGCCTGTTAAGATTAAAGTCAACCGGCCATATGAAAACAAGATTTTTGAAGTGGATGTGGTCCGTGAAAGAATATCAATTGACGCGGTGCCCTACTATGGGATGTTAGACGAAAAAACCGCCTACATTCGCCTGGCCAATTTCACTCAGAATTGTGCCGAAGATGTAAAGAAGGCCTATCTGGAAATGAAAAAGGAGCACAATCCCGAATCATTGGTCCTGGATCTGCGTTCCAACCCGGGCGGTTTACTGATTGAATCGGTGAAAATTATGAACCTGTTTGTGCCCAAGGGAACTGAAATTGTAAGCACACGCGGCAAGGTTAAGGAGTGGGATAACACATATAAAGCGATGCAGAATCCGATTGATACCACAATTCGTTTAGCAGTGCTTATTAACCGGGCTTCGGCTTCAGCCTCAGAAATTATCGCCGGAGCCATGCAGGATCTCGATCGTGGTTTGGTAATCGGAACCCGCAGTTTTGGCAAGGGATTGGTGCAGACCACCCGCGATCTGAGCTACAATGCCAAGTTAAAAGTAACTACTGCCAAATACTACATTCCCAGTGGCAGGTGTATTCAGGCAGTTGATTACTCCCATCGCAACGAAGATGGAAGCGTAGGGATGGTCCCCGACTCACTGGTAACGCAATTTTCCACAAAAAAGGGACGCAAGGTTTATGATGGAGGAGGAGTGGTTCCAGATGTAAAAGTGGATCAGGAGAGCCTTAGCATATTGGCGATAGAACTTGTTACCCGCTTTTATATTTTCGATTTTGCCACTTATTTTGCAGCGAAAACACCTTCCATTCCTCAACCAGAAGATTTCAGGATAACCGATGCCATTTTCGCGGAATTTATCGAATATGTAAAAAAGAGCGACTTTAAATACGATTCTGAAACTGAGGACACCTTTGCCGAATTGGTAAAGACAGCTAAAGATGAGAAATATTTCGATTTGGCAAGCGAGGAGTTTAAAGCACTCGAAGCCCTGTTAAAGCCCGATTTTGAAAAAGATATTCAGCTGTTCAGAAATGAAATCAGTTATTTGATGCGCGACGAAATTGTATCGCGCTACTACTACCAAAAAGGCTCTGTTAGGGCAACACTTGGAAGTGATCCCATTATTCTGAAAGCCAGGGAGGTGCTCAACCAGGAAAACGCGTTTGCTGTTTATTTTCGCCCGGGAACGGTAATTTCAGCCAATTAAATCGATGTGATTTAAAGGGCAGCTTTAAACTGTTTTAAAAATCGCACATCATTTTCGAAATAATGCCTGATATCTTTGATGCCATAGAGTAGCATGGCAATGCGTTCGATGCCCATGCCAAAGGCAAAGCCGGTATATCTGTGGCTGTCGATATTGCAGGCTTCCAATACGTTGGGGTCGACCATGCCACAACCCAGAATTTCAAGCCAACCCGAATATTTGCACACGTTGCACCCTTCTCCTCCGCAGATGGAGCAGCTCACATCCATTTCTGCCGATGGTTCGGTAAATGGAAAATAGGAAGGGCGAAGGCGGATTTTTGTTTCTTCCCCAAAAAGTTCTTTGGCGAAGTAAAGGAGTGTTTGTTTCAGGTCGGCAAAGGAGACATTTTCATCCACATAGAGGCCTTCAACCTGGTGGAATATGCAGTGCGAGCGTGCAGAAATGGCTTCGTTGCGGAAAACCCTGCCGGGGAAAATAGCGCGAATGGGTGGCTGCGTGCGTTCCATTACCCTTATTTGCACACTTGAAGTATGGGTTCTCAAAAGAACATCCGGGTTTTTTTCAATAAAGAAGGTGTCCTGCATATCGCGGGCCGGGTGCTCAGGAGGGAAATTCAACGCGGAAAAAACGTGCCAGTCATCTTCAATTTCAGGTCCCTCTGCCACGCTGAATCCGAGACGTGCAAAAATGTCGATGATGCGGTTGCGCACAACCGCCAGGGGATGTCTCGTTCCAAGTGCAATGGAATCTCCCGGAGCAGTAAGGTCAAGACCTGTTTTTCCATCACCGGCTGTTTCAAAGAGCTCCTTAAGCTGATTGATTTTTTGCTGTGCAGCTTCCTTCAGGTCGTTTAATCCTTTGCCAACCTCTTTTTTAAGCTCAGGCTGCACGTCTTTGAATTCAGCAAAAAGCTGGTTTATCTTCCCTTTTTTACTTATATAACGTATCCTGAGCTCTTCAACCTCTTCTTTGGTGGCGGCTTTCAGCCCCTCTATCTCGTCGAGCAATGCCCTGATTTTATCTAACATACCTTTGAAAATTTAAGGCTACAAAGATAAATATTACTTTTGGAATTGGAAGCGGACTCCTGTTTTCAAATTTTATATCTCCAACCCAATGAATTTTTGCCATGTTTTGTACCTTTGTTTAAAATCAGTATAAAACTCCATGGATAAGCTCCCTGTTATTCAATTGCATATTGGCTTTACCAGCCCGGTTTTAATAAGCAATGGCGATCAATATGTATTAGTAGATGCCGGTGTACAGGGGAAAATGACAGAATTTCATCAGCAGTTTAAGCTGCATGGTGTCAATCCTGAGAAAATTAAATTGATTGTGTTGACCCACACCCATTATGACCACACTGGAAATCTGGAGGAGTTAAGGGCTCTTACCGGGGCCCGGGTGATAGTCAACCAGCGCGAAGCCGGATGGCTGCGTAAAGGATTAATGCCTATACCCAGGGGAACCAATTTCTTCAGTAAGATTTTAGTTGGCCTGGGTGACTTTCTGATGCCCGGTTTTGCTTCGCCCCGGCCATTTGAAGCCGATATTTTTGTGGATAGAATGCTCGATCTTTCCCCTTGGGGATTCGACGCCCGGATCATACTCACGCCTGGTCATACAGAAGGCTCACAGTCGATTCTCACCGGGAGAAGTCTGATTGGCGGGGATTGTTTTTTTAATATGCGTTTTTTTTCTGTTTTCCCTCCTTTTGCAAACGATCCGGATCAATTGCTGGAAACATGGAGGAAGCTTTTCGAAATGGGAATTGAAACCATTTACCCCGGACATGGCCCTCGTTTCGGGGTTGAAAAAGCAAAGGAAGAATATTGGAAGAGGATCAAAAAATAAATATTTCACTGCTTATCACCTCAGCTCCAGCCTGGTAGTGCCAATGTTGTTTCCGTCGGCAAAAAGATCAATCGTATAGTTACCCGGCATAAATGGCTGTCCTTCATTGTCCCAGTATATGGCAATAGGCAGGTCATTCCCTTCATAGTTTACCTCTCTCATCGCCGAATACTGAATGCGAAGATCCTCAAACTGAAAAAGGTCACCGGGAGACTTGCTGAGCAGCAACTGGTCGGGGCGCATTATTCTTACATATATGTTCTTGGAACCCCTCTTGGCGGTAATATTGCGGGTAAGCGTAAAATTGATCCTTATCATGGTTGTCCGGTCGGCCGTTCGGGTTTCCCGGTCGCGGTTGTTCACCCCAATGGCGATCAGGTCAGACGTTTCAAGCTGTGCCGCTCTTTGCAGGTTCTGCTCCAGGCGTTGCTTATCCTGTGATAGCTGAACATTCTGTGACTCCACCTGCCTGACCTGTTCCTTAACTTCAATGTTTTCGGCCATTAAGATCTGGTTCCTGCGGTTAAGCGAATCGATCTGAACGATATAATCGCGCATGATGCCCCTTAACGTGGTTACCTCCTGCTGATAGCGGTTTATTCTTTCAATACTCAGCCGTTTGGTTTGCTCAACCTCAAGCAAAAGATCTTTCACTTTTGTTTGTGCCATATAAAGCTGTTCGTTGATGGTGTCATTTTCGGTTCTGAGTGAATCGTAACCCACGATTATTTGTGAAAGCTCAATTTGTATGGAGTCTTTTTCTGCGGAGATTTCGCCAATTATCTGCTGATAATCCCTGCGTTGCATAAAGAACATCGCCAGCAAAGCAGCCAATATAAGCACCAGGAAAATGACAACAACGTTGTTCCTGCGCTCTATGGGGGTATTACCAAGAAAATTCCTTTTGTTACCTGTTATCTCTTCTGCCATAAATTGTTTCAAAAACGGTTGCATACAAAAATACGAACTTTTCGAATCAAAAAGAGCATCCCTGCCTATATATAATCCGAAAATGAGGCAAAGTATGCCGTGTTATAATGGTCAGAAGCTCCCGAATTTAATTCCGAAATAGATACTGCGTGGCGACGCAGGGCCGTAGATATAGGCCGGGTCACGGTTTATTCCCGTGTCGAAATCATTTTGCCAGGAGTTGAAGATATTTCTCACTCCTGTGTTGATTTGCATTTTAACTGTTTTAGAAATTGGAAAATCATAGCTCAACTTGATGCCGGCATCATAGAAAGATGGAGAGGTGAGGAGAACTCCGTTCCCTGGATTTTCAGCACGTGGACCGAAATAGGGAATGAGCATGGGCCCCGTATAACTTCCGGTTGCTGAAAGGCTGAATCCTGAACCGGGACTGTAGTTAAGTGATGCAAAGCCATAGCGTGAGGGGGACCTGAAGAACCGTTTTTCTTCAAACTCCTGCGGTTCTTTAAAAGCACTTTTCTGAATTGTAAAGCCACTCTGAAGCTGCAGCCTGCGCGATGGGGAGGCATTGAACTCGAGATTCACGCCCTGGACCGTGGCGCCATCCTCAGCATTCATGCGGGTATAAACAACCAGGCCATTTTCATCCGGAATCCCGTACTCATTTGAAAATGGATTTTTTAAAAGGGTAATAAAGCCTTCAATCAGAAATTGATATTGCCAGTAAAGGGTATGATTTGAAAAATTAAGCGACGCTGTATAACTTTCCGATGTTTCCTGTTTCAGGTTTGTGGCATTGCGGTGCAGCACCTGCCTTGCGCCTGAAGTTTCAATATGAAGATCCTCATCGAAAATTTGCGGCGCCCTGAAGCCACGTGCATAAGCCGTTCTGAACTGCAGATTTTCATTTGCATGGTAGAGAATACTAATACGCGGACTTAATACATTACCGGAAACACGCTCACTTTTCCATAAAAGGTCATCAATATGATAACTGTCAAGACGGATCCCGGTTGTGAGCATGAAGGGCTGAAGGCTCCATTCGCCCTGCATAAAAGCTGCGCCTGAGTTTATTCTCTGATCAGCAACCTCTGTATTTCCGAAATGTGTTCCGCTTTCATAATCGTAATATCCCTTTTTCTCGTCATTCAGGTGGTTGTAATTCCATTCTGCACCTGAAATAATTGTTGCAGGTGCGAATACAAGTTTATTAAAACTATGTACATACTGCCATCCTGCTGATACCGAAATATCATCGGTTTGACCATAGGCTGACAAGTCCTGGTTGGCTCCGTAGTAAGAATCACGATCAACTCCAACTGCGGAAATCCAGGCTGAAATTTTATCGGATTCCTTCAATAACTGGTCGAAGGTTACTGACCCTGAGTTGATCTTATGTGTCGTGCTTTCTGCAATATCTGCTTCATGAAGCGGCAAGTCAAATCGGTTGCCACCCCTCCGGTATTCATTGATGTTGAAATAATCAATTGAAAATTTCCCCCGGTTGCCTGTACGCTGAAAAACTCTTGCCCCCATTGTGCTGTTGGCGATGGATGAAAGTTCTGAAAAAGTATCATTGTTGGCATCGAAGGGGTTTCTTTTACGGTGAAACCCATAAATACTCATGCCACTCTGATAGTCTTCTGATACCATTGAGCTGTTGAAGTTCAGGTTATAATCTGATTGTGCACCGGAATTTTGCATTGCCATACCGGTAAGCCCATAAGAAGAGGAAAGGCTGAAACTGTTGGAAACCGGATCTTTGGTAATAAGGTTGACGGTACCGGCAATGGCATTGCTGCCAAACATGGCAGAACCTCCCCCACGGATAACTTCCACCCGCTCAATCATATTCACAGGAATAAGCTCAAGGCCATATACTCCCGCCAAACCGCTGAAAACGGGACGTGAATTTATAAGGATCTGCACATAGGGACCTTCAAGGCCGTTCATTCGAACCTGGGAAAAGCCACAATTCTGGCAGTTGTTCTCCATACGGATGCCGGGTGTAAAGTTGAGCCCCTCGCTCAGTGTTACGCTCTGCAACCTTTCAAACAGGTTTGGATTTATGCTGTTGACAATTGATGCAGCATTTCTTCGGCTTTGGGCATTCCGGTTGGATGATATTACCACCTGCTCAATTCCGATATGATCGGTTTCCATTTCAACCATCAGCGTAATATGTTCGCCGGTTTGAAATGTATGCAGTTTTTGCAGGGGTTTGTACCCTATTGCCGAAAAAATAATGGTATGCTGACCGGCTGGTATATTTGTCAGTTTGTAGTTTCCATTTGCATCGGAGGAGGTGCCAATGGAAGTGCCTTTCAGGTAGACTGTCGCAAAGGGAACAAAGTCACCCATGGATTCAATTTTCCCCTCCAAAATCGCAGCTGCAGGCGAGGTTTTATCTGGTCCGCTGGCATATGCAATATTTACACTGCATAGCAGTGCCATTACAATTATTATGGTTTTCATTATTATAAAGAAGATGGTTGGTTGATAAAAGACAAAATGTGTAATTAAGTGACTTTTTCAACCGGCGGGGCTCTTAAAGACTTAGTATTGTGAGGAATTTTGTTCTGGAAGGGAGCTGAATAACAATACTCTATGTCGAAATATTTAAATGCTGCTTTAACATTCTCCTGTTTAGTGGAAGGCTCCTGGGAGTCGAATATTTTAAAAGATAAATCATTACTATCATTGGGGCCGTGGGAGTGATTGCCATAGGGTTGCGGGGTATTCTTGTTTACAGGATGAATATGTTGGATTACCTCACCATTCGGCAGCTCATGGTAGTGCCGGTCGCGGGTTATACCGTTTAAAGCTGACAGATACCCTGTCAGCAGTATAACTGTGAGATAATGCAAGTTTCTTTTTAGTAACATCACCATGAAATAAACGTTACAAAGGTAGACTTTTCATTTTCTGAGGAAATACCAACTAATGGGGATTTTTGCAGATTAGGGTTGCTTTGTAAATCCTGAAAGCTCTTCAAGGGCAGAATTGGCTGTCTTGTATAAATCCTGAACTACCTGTCGCAGATATTCCTTCACCATCTTCGGATTGTCCTTGCCGTTGAGGTGATTAACCCTGAGACGCAATTCGCGGTGGCCGGCGATCACCTTTCGCATGGTTTCCCATACTTTTTCCTTTTCAGCGTCAGGATATGCCTCAATAACATACATGCATTCTTCAAGTACCAGCGAAAGCAGGTAATCGATGTCTTTTTTGAGCGAACGTAAACTTGCCATGATAATAAAATTTAAAATTTATAACTGTATGCCTTGTCATTGAACCATATCGATTCAAACAGGATTACCTTAACGACGTGGCGGACCGCCCAGTGACCTGCCTCCAAAATCCATTTGAACCGGTTCGCGTTCCTGTTGATCCTGTTTCAGACGCTCTTCCTGCTCTTTTTTGAGGCGTAATTCTTCCTCCTCTTTGTCAATCAATACTTTACGGTAGGTAGGATCAGGTTTCAGATCCCATGTAAATTCATTGTCCCAGTTAGATCGAACCCGGATTATCTCAGGCAGGTAGGCAACCCTTTCAGGTTGTCTGTTTTCTTCGATTGTTCCGGTATCCCATTCTCCGTTATTGTTGCTGTCGAAAATAACCTTAACCTTATATTTGTTTGGAGCCAAAAAATCAAATTTGATTGTACCATCTACATTTGTTTTTATTGTACGTAATACCAGTTCTTCTTTACTGTTGTCGAGAAGTTGAACAAGAAGGGGATCTTCCACAGATGTAAGATGCAGGATGATGTTCCCGTAGAAATCGTCTTTTTGGGTGGTAAACTCCTTTTTGACGTACCTGTTTGAAATTCCGTATATATTTTGACTCGCTGCAGAGTCGATTTCAAAGATGTAGGAGGTATTGGGTTTCCACTTGTAGTCGATTCGCCAGGTCCGCCATCGGGTGGTATCCCGGCTTATAATTAACGGCAGTGAAGTATCAGTGAGATCTTCAGTCTCAACCAGTCTTATGGCCGAAAGATCGAATTCAAGGACAGGCTCAGGTGCGGTGATATAAATAGGTACATTTAAATCGAACCCTGAGGATTTAATATTATCAAAGAAATGAAATTGTACAACCTCAGGTTTTTCTTCCTCTTCATCACGACCTCTCCGCCGGGTTTCCTGGCGGCTTTTTTCTGCGTAAACCAGTGTCAGCGTGTCATGGGCAAGATACTTTTGTCCGAGCGTGTCCAGTTGGTTGAAGGCAATTTCAAACCTCAGGGTATCCATGGATGCGACCAGAGTATCGGTCACCCAGATGGTTATTGAATCCATCTTTGCATTGTGTTCGAGTAAAAACCAGTTGGTTTCTTCCCGGTAAAATAATCTGATACCCAAAGTATCGCTAACCGGTTCGTTAAAGACAACCTGGCTGCGGTAGCGGGTATCACGGGAAGCTTTTTCAATATACTGGTCGAATATCTTTTCGGTAAAAGTCCTCAGGTAAAAGGGTTCCGGAAAGAAGTAGGTATTGCCCGAGATGAGCAGGGAGTCGGCACCTGAAATGAGGGTGTCGGCTTCGGCCCTGAATTCTGCGTAGGGGACAATGATACTGTCTGCAAAGGCTATTTCTTCGGCTCCCGGATTGTATTTCAGGTCGTTGTTACCGTCATTTACAGCGTAAAGCCTGTATTCTCCTTCCTTAACATTGTCGAAAAGAAACATTCCCCTTGAGTCAGTCCGGGCGATATAGTCAGGGGTGTTTTTAACCAGGGAACTGTCGTGCAGATTGCTGTGCAACATCACTAAGATCTTCTCCTGGACATCCAGGTTAAAACCATTCTTTACCACACCGGCAATGCGCAGCGTATCAATATCGGAACCGGTACTGAAGATCATGCGTAAATTGTTGTACGGGTTACGTTCATTGTTATCGACTACGGAATTTTTGAAATCGAGTGAGTAGGTTACATCATTTATGAGATCTTCGTTAAAAGCAACTATGAGTGTTTTTGAACGGGTACGCACCGATGGCCGCTTCTGCAGGGGAGGTGAAATGACCAGATTTTCAGATACAGCATCAGAAATAATGAATTCATCAAAGGTAAGGCGCACTTCTTCACCTGTGAAATTTACTCCCCTCATGACAGGAGAGGTCTCCAGCAGGATCGGTGGCAGGGAATCCTTCGGCCCTCCTGTGGGCATACCCTGGTTGGCGCACGAGCTATAAAATGCCAGGGCAATGAACAGGGCAACCACCGTTATCAGTAAACTATTTTCGATCTTAAACTTTGTACTATGCATTATTTCCCATTAAAGACTGCGGAAAAATTCAGGTTACAAACATACAAATTAGTTCACTAATCGCGGGTTGAGCCTTGTTAATTAAACAAAAATCGCAACTTTGCTGATGTTATGAATGAAACCAAGAGGGAAGAAATCCTGAAAATTGCCGGTGGTGGCAGATTTGATCTTGCCTTTCAAAACCCTGGCATAAAAGAGATCGCTGAAGCCTTGCTGGCAGTTTTGAATAATCAGCGTGTAATACTGGTTTTTACTGAGGATTTAGAACGTGGTGATTACCGGATTCCTTTATCCTCCCTTCCAGTAAGTATTTTTGAATTGCCTTACCGGTGGATTATGCAAAAGAGGATGGAACAATGGAGTGGTTTGTCTCCCCATCTTTTCAGGCCGGTGAAGACCATCTATGCGGGATGGAAGATATCTGCAGCACGGATGAAGTTTACCGATTTACTTTGGGGCAATGATTTCACCAAAAAATCTTCCCGGATAACTCTTTCTGATATTGCGGAACCGGGACATCATCTTTCAGATATGCCCGAAGGGTGGGCATTCCAGGAGTATATGGTTAATGTAACCCGGCTGAAGATGGAAATGCTCAAGGAAATTCATAAACTGAACAGTGTTGTTTTGAATTATGCTGAATTGGAATCATCGACGGGAAATCTGTCGGTTATCGATAAATTGAGCCAGAGGAAGTTATCGTTGGGGGCCCTTCCGGTAAAAACCTGCCAGCCTCACTTCCGGGATGTCTTTGCTACCCCGGATTCGCCGTGGCCTGGTTTTTCCATGCAAATTAAATCGGAAGGTGGCAGGTTTTTTCTTTATGACTGTGGGGAGAATCTGATTGCCCGATCTGAACCTGATACCTGTGAGGAGGAGCTGTTGAAGGTGTTACATTCCTTGCAAAGACATGTTTTAGCAGGTGCTATATTAAAACAAAAAATCAGTGAGGAGAGCAGGATTTTTCGAAGCAGGTTGCCTTTACCCTTTAAAAATTTCCGGCTTGAAAATGCCGCCGGAGGATCGGATTACCGGCCGGTTGAAGATTTGACTGAAACTGCTTTTGACCTTGCAAAACAAACGGGGATTGGTTTTCAGGAATTCCGAAAGTTCTTTCTGCGTTACGGGTTGGGAATTGACTGGATAACGGAAAGGGCATACGAGTGGATGGATACAACCCGGGATCCCCAAAGAATCTGGGACCAGGCGGTGAAGGAGTTTTCTGCCAGGTATGAATGGGGCAATATAAAATAACACACTGCTGTTACAAAACTTAACAGTATTTATTTTTATTTCACGCAATGGTTTCGTAAATTTCAGGAAAATTTGAAAAGAATGGCAAGGAGCAAAAAGAAAAAGAAGGTCGGGAAAGTGGCCACCTACGATAAAAAGAACCTCAAAAAAGTTATGCTCTCCCTGATGTATGAAGATCCTGCAAAAACATTTAACTACAGGCAGATCGCTTCGTACCTTGGCATCAAGGATGAGGAATCAAGAAAGCTGGTGAATGTTTCCCTGGAAGAACTGTATGAAAATGGGTACCTCGATTTGCAGGGGCATGGAAAATACAGGTTGAAAAGCCGCGGCGGATATGTTATCGGAATACTTGAGATGCAGTCGAGAGGCTATGCCTACGTGAGGAGCGAGGAGGTGGATACTCCGGTGAATATAGCCTCGCGCAATATGATGTTTGCCATGTCGGGTGACAAAGTAAAAGTTCACCTGTTTGCCCGGCGAAAAGGTCACGATCTTGAAGGCGAGATTGTGGAGGTAATTGACAGAGCCAAAAAACAGTTTGTGGGTACCATTGAGCGCATCAATTCATTTGCATTCCTTGTTCCGGCAGGAAAGGCCGCATTCGATATTTTTATTCCCGGCGATGCCCTTAATGGCGCTGAGAACGGGCAAAAGGCAATTGCAGAGATCACCGACTGGCCGGTGAATGCCAAAAATCCGGTAGGTCGCGTGATCGAGGTTCTTGGCGACAAAGGACATAACGATACCGAGATGCACGCCATACTTGCGGAATATGAACTACCCTGGAAATTCCCATCCAAAGTTGAACGGGCTGCTGAAAGGATCCCTGAAGAGATTCCGGCGTCAGAAATCAAAAAACGGCGTGATTTCAGGGCAGTGACTACGTTTACCATCGACCCGGCAGATGCGAAAGACTTTGATGATGCACTTTCATTACAATTGCTCGAAAATGGCAACTGGGAAGTGGGTGTTCACATTGCAGATGTATCACACTATGTGAAGCCCGGCACCATCCTTGATGAAGAGGCGTTCAGCCGCGCAACATCTGTTTACCTTGTCGACCGGGTTGTTCCCATGTTGCCCGAAAAGCTCTCTAACGGGGTTTGCTCTCTTCGTCCCAATGAAGACAAACTCTGCTTTTCCGGAGTCTTTGAGATGAATGGCGATGGTGATATCCAGCATGAATGGTTTGGCAAAACCATCATCCGTTCCGACAAGCGCTTTGCATATGAGGATGCTCAGGCAATTATTGAATCAGGTCAGGGAGATCTCGCAAAGGAGGTGCTGACATTGAACGAACTGGCCGAAAAGCTGCGTAAACGGCGGTTCAGTGCAGGGTCCATCGCCTTTGACAGGGTGGAAATTAAATTTGAAATTGATGAGAAAGGCAAGCCTCTGTCTGTGTTCTTCAAACAATCAAAGGAGGCCAATAAGCTGATTGAAGAATTTATGTTGCTGGCCAACAAGAAAGTTGCTGAATTTATTGGCAAGCCCAAGGGCAAACAAACACCAAAAACATTCGTTTACCGGATTCACGACCGTCCCGATCCCGAGAAACTGGAGAACTTCAATAATTTTATTCATAAGTTCGGACTTGGAATCCAACTTGTGTCACCCAGGGCAATCGCTACCTCTATGAACAACCTGCTCGAAAATATCAAGGGCCGGAAAGAGCAGAATATTGTGGAGATGCTGGCGATCAGGGCTATGGCTAAAGCGGCCTACTCAACCCGGAACATCGGGCACTATGGCCTCGCTTTTGACCACTACTCCCATTTTACCTCCCCTATCCGGCGTTATCCTGATGTGATGGTTCACCGGTTGCTTGAAAAGTATATGGATGGAGGAAGATCTGCCGATAGCGTTAAATATGAAGAGATGTGCCGTCACTCCTCCGATATGGAATCCCGCGCGGCAAATGCCGAAAGGTCTTCAGTCAAGTACAAACAGGTTGAATTTATGCAGGACCATATTGGAGAGGTCTATAAAGGGGTAATTTCAGGCGTTACCGATTTTGGCCTGTTTGTGGAACTCGAGAATAAAATTGAAGGGATGATCCCCATTTCTGAGATTGGCGATGACTTTTACATCTTCGATGAGAACAACTATTTGATACGCGGAAGGCATACCGACCGAATCTTTCAATTAGGCGACGAGGTAGGTGTGAAGATCTGGAGGACAAACCTGGAGCGGAAGCAGCTCGATTTTTTATTGGCAGAAAAAAAGGCCCCCAATGGCTATCGTCGCAAAAATTAAAATTTTCAATTATATTTGTGTTGTAAAATTTCAAACTTAAGAGAGTCAGCAAATGGAAAGAGCTATTGAACCTGGTACAAAGAGAGATACCAACCGTGAGAGCATTCTGAAGATAGCCCAGGATATTTTCAGCAAGTACGGTTACAAAAAGACTACACTCGACGATATTGCTAACGCAGTAAGAAAAGGCAAAAGCTCATTGTATTATTATTTTAAGAGTAAGGAAGATCTTTTCCAGGCTGTAATAATGAAAGAGGTTGATTTGCTTGCCAAGGAACTTGACAGAGTAATTAACAGAAATACCGAGCCGGTTGACAAGCTTCGGGATTATATGCTTACCAAAATCACTACCTTCCGGAATCTTGCCAACTTTTACCATGCCCTCGAAAATGACGTAACTGCCATCAGTTTCATTAACGACGTTAAACATCGTTACGAACAGGATGAGATCCGGTTAATCAAAAGAATTCTGATCGAAGGGGTCAGGAAAGGTGAATTCGAGATTTATGATTTTAACCTGGCAGCCATTGGTATTACCATGGCAATTAAAGGCCTTGAAATGCCCCTGTCTGCAGGTAGTTATGGAAATCTGAACCTCGAGAGGAGCGTGGATGTAATTTTAAAAATTATTTGCTACGGTATAATGAAAAGATAATCAACCAATTCTTAACACATATAAAGGCTGTCAAAATAAAAATGACAGCCTTTATTTTTCTCTTTAATTTGAGTATGGTGCGAAAAGTCCGAGTTCATTGATTTTCAACTTTTTTACCCCTGATCCCTAAAGATGATTTAGGGGTATTTGACTTTTCGGAGTGCGCTCAATCTTGAATGCCTATTTTATTTTGGAGAGTTTTGTTTCAACTACATTAACCACTATTTTCTGACGGTCAATCTGGTTCATCAGATCTCCCTGGTCCCTCAGATTGCGATTTCCCTGTCGTTCAAGTTTGGAGATCCTGCGTTCGTTCCGGTTGATTTTGCTTTGATTTGAGCGGATATCCTTCCGCAGTTGCTTTGCATCCACTTCATTCTGATCTAAGATGATCGTGGCACCCTCTCCCTGCGCATTGAAGGTTTGTTTGTGCTCCATTCTCATCTCATACTCCCTGATTTCATTCCTCATGTCGGCATTATCCGACTTCATGTTGCTTATTTTGCGATCTGTGGAGCTATTCTTTCGGCCCATTTTGCGGAGGTCCTGTTCCAATGAACTCAGAATATCCTGTTCAATGCGAAGTTCTGCTTCAACCGCATTCCTGTATACCTCAACTCCATATTCCCGCACAAACCGGCTGGCATCTTCGGTTTTTGCACTCTTCGATTCTGATGATCCGATAAACTCCTGATCCTCCTCCTGAAAAAATATTTTTACAAAGATCCTTTCCGGGAAAGAGGATACCTGGGCATATACG
>CAYMXK010000009.1:8738-28855 GCA_964393915.1 uncultured Prolixibacteraceae bacterium | reverse complement strand
TGCCAGCGGGATGATAAAGCCTTGTCTGTTCAGCAACAAGGAATACAGCGTCAGGGAGTACGGTATCAGGGAGGCATTTTTGCTGGCACTGGATGCCAAACCTGAAAAGGGTGTCGTCAGCGATACCCATAGTTTTTACAATATTGGAGGATAAAGAGTTATGCCAGAGAAATTTTCACACGTAAATGAAAAAGGGGAAGCCCGGATGGTGGATGTCGGGCACAAGCCTGACCAAAAAAGGTCTGCCGCTGCATCGGGCAAGATATTCCTGAAAGAAAGGACCCTGCACCTGATCAGCAGCAATTCCATAGAAAAAGGCGATATTTTCCCCGTTGCCCGGATCGCTGGAATACAGGCAGCCAAACAAACGGCCAGTCTGATTCCGCTGTGCCATACACTGCAACTCAACAGCGTTTCCGTGGATTTTACGATGGAACCTGACGGTGTTAGAACGTTGGCAACAGTAGGGTGTACCGGAAAAACCGGTGTGGAAATGGAGGCGCTCACGGCGGCCAGCGTGGCCTTACTCACCATTTACGATATGTGCAAAGCCGTGGACGACACTATGGTGCTGGGTGAGATCAAACTTCTTGAAAAAATTAAGCTATGACCCAATTTAAAATAAAGTCTCTGAATATTTCGGAGAAAAAGGGAACTGTTAAGCACCCCTCTGAGTCAGTTGAAATTATAGAAACCGGTGTGGAGGGGGATGCCCATGCAGGAAAGTGGCACAGGCAGGTGAGCTTGCTGGGCACGGAAAGTATCAGGAAGGCAGAGGAGCAGAACAACCGTTCCTTTGCATTTGGAGACTTCGGGGAGAATATCACCACGACAGGCATTGACCTGTATAAGACCAATATCCTCGACCGTTTTCAATCGGGGGAAGTCATTCTCGAAGTTACCCAGATCGGCAAGAAATGCCATAAAGGGTGCGAGATCATGAAATTATCCGGGAATTGCATCATGCCGGTGGAGGGCATATTCTGCCGGGTCATCCGTCCGGGGAAACTCAGCATAAACGATACATTCACTTACCTGCCCAGGGTGATCAGGATAGCGGTCATCACCCTCAGCGACAGGGCATATCAGGGCATTTACGAGGATAAGAGCGGCCCGATGGTGGTCAGGCTTCTGGAAGAATTCTTTTCCGGACAGGGACGGCCTGTGCATTTCGATACCAGGATCATCCCGGATGATCCCGGGCAGCTTGAATCGGTAGTGCGGAAGTACGCTTTAGATGAGGTTGATTTCATAGTGACAACGGGTGGCACAGGAATCGGATCCCGGGATATCACGCCGGATGTTGTTAAGGATTTGATTGACAAGGAAATACCCGGTATAATGGAGCTGATCCGTTACAAGTACGGATCGGTACATGCCAATGCGCTGCTGAGCAGGGGAGTCGCCGGGCTTATCGGGAAATCATTGATTTATACCCTGCCGGGAAGTGTAAAGGCCGTGAGTGAGTACCTCTCCGAAATCACCCCGACTATGGAGCATTCGCTGAGAATGGTGCATGACGTTGATTTTCACTGAAAGTCGACTACTGACTACCGGGCGAACACAGACGAACACATTGGTTCGAGGGCGAACACATAGGTTCGCCCCAACCAGCGGTCCGGTCTCCGGTCTCCGTTCTCCGGTCTCCGGTTTCCGGTCTCCCGTCTCCCGTCTCCGTTCCCCGGTCTCCGGTCTCCGTTTATTCTGGCATTAATTTCCCTTTTAATGCGGTAATTTGTCCGGAGGTGATTAAATTTGCCATTCTCTAATGAATAGTTATGTCAAAGATTCTTGTAATAGACGACGAAAGAAGTATCCGCAATACGCTGAAGGATATCCTGGAATATGAAAAATACCAGGTCGACCTGGCCGAGACCGGGCCAGCGGGATTGGAAAAAGTTAAAACCGGTGAATACGGCGTTGTGTTGTGTGATATCAAAATGCCCGGTATGGATGGAATAGAAGTTCTGGAAAAGTTGGGTGAGCAGGGATTTGATGCGCCGGTTGTAATGATCTCGGGACATGGCAATATCGATACTGCCGTGGAAGCCATCAAAAAAGGAGCCTTCGATTTTATTGAAAAGCCCCTTGACCTGAATCGCCTGTTGATTACCATCCGCAATGCCATTGATAAATCGAGTCTGGTGACCGAGACCAAAATTCTGAAAAGGAAGGTCAATAAGAGATATGAGATGGTGGGGAATTCTGAGGTCATACGCAGGGTGATAGATATGGCCGACCGGGTTGCCCGCACTGACGCCAGGGTGTTGATTACCGGCTCCAATGGGACAGGAAAGGAGCTGGTGGCCCGACGGATACACGATATGAGCCTGCGCGCAGGAGGTCCTTTTGTAGAGGTAAACTGTGCTGCCATACCGTCGGAACTCATTGAGAGTGAATTGTTCGGACACGAAAAGGGCGCATTTACCTCTGCAATAAAGCAACGAAAAGGGAAGTTTGAACAGGCTACCGGAGGGACGCTGTTTCTCGATGAAATTGGCGATATGAGCCTGTCGGCTCAGGCAAAGGTGCTTCGTGCCCTTCAGGAAAGCATCATCAGCCGCGTTGGCAGCGACAGTGCAATCAGAGTGGATGTCCGCGTTGTGGCTGCCACCAATAAAAACCTGTCAGAGGAGATTGAAAAGGGCAACTTCAGGGAAGACCTTTATCACAGGCTGAGTGTTATCCTGATCAGGGTTCCTACCCTTAACGAACGACTGGATGACATCCCCTTGCTGGCCAACCATTTTATTCAGCAAATCTGCGGCGAATATGGCATTCCTGAAAAGAGCCTGACCGAGGATGCCATAAAGGAGTTGCAAAAAATTGAATGGACCGGCAATATACGCGAGTTCAGAAATGTTATTGAGCGGCTGATAATTTTATGCGAAAAAAAAATAACTGCCTCTGACGTGCTTACTTATGCTGCCCCGTTAAAATAGAATTACTTACATGATCCATGACAAAAAAATTGTAGTGGTACTGCCAGCCTACAATGCAGCCAAAACATTGAAAATCACCTACAATGAAATAGATTTTGACATAGTTGATGAGGTTATCCTGGTAGATGACCGCAGTCATGATGAAACGCTGCAGGTAGCCCGGGAGCTGGGAATTCACCACATTGTTGAACACCAGGCAAACCGCGGATATGGCGGGAATCAGAAGAGCTGCTACCAGAAGGCACTCGAGCTGGGCGGAGATATTATAATCATGCTGCATCCCGATTACCAGTATACCCCTTTACTGATTCCATCAATGGCCCACCTCCTGTCGAGCGGGCTTTATGAGGTTGTACTCGGATCACGCATCCTCGGGAAAGGCGCTCTCAAGGGGGGCATGCCGGTGTATAAATATGTAGCCAACCGGTTTCTGACATTGTTCCAGAATATCATGATGGGCGCCAAATTGTCGGAATACCATACCGGTTACCGCGCTTTTACACGTAAAGTGCTTGAATCGGTGAATTATGAATCCAATTCCGATAATTTTGTTTTCGACAACCAGATGCTCGCGCAAATTTGGTATCACGGGTACGAAATTGCCGAGATTACCTGTCCGACGAAATATTATAAAGATGCCTCCAGCATCAATATCCGCAACAGTATGGTCTATGGGTTGGGCGTGTTGCAAACCTCTTTGCTCTACCGCCTGAACAAATGGAAAATAGTAAACTCCCCGATATTCAGGAATTAATCATTGAACCACTCTGAAAAGTCAAAAGATTTCTATTGCCACCAAGGCACCAAGGCACCAAGGAATACAAATTGTCCAATCACTTCCATAAATAATAGTGTGGAGTTTAATTCTTCTTACAAATACTCATCTCCAAAGGAGACGCCCATTTTACGGGCTATTTCAATCAATGGATTGTTTGGTTCTACCAGGCGGGTTTTACCGCCTACCTCTTCGAGCGGAACCGCCACGAGCCTGGTTTCTTTCACCGCGACCATAGTTCCGAAGCACTCTTTTGCGATGCATTCGGCTGCGAAAAACCCATAACGGGTGGCCAGGATACGATCTGCCGGAGTTGGACTGCCTCCTCTTTGGGTATAGCCAAGCACCGTTTCCCTGGTCTCAATCCCGGTGTATGTGGTGATGGCATCCGACAGATAACTGGCGGCAGTTCCGGTTCTGGGATGTTCAATCCCTTCAGCTACCACCACAATGGAATAGGCTTTGTTTTCTTCGTAGCGGCTTTCGATCTTTTTGCAAACAGACCTGATGTTATGCGGAAGCTCAGGGAGCAGAATTATATCGCCGCCACCTGCAGAGCCGGCGTAAAGTGCAAGCCAGCCGGCGTTGTGCCCCATCACTTCAATAATCATTATTCTTTGATGCGAGTTGGCTGTGGTGTGCAGACGGTCAATGGCCTCGGTGGCTATATAAACGGCAGAGTCAAAACCAAATGTCACATCGGTCCCCCACACATCGTTGTCGATGGTTTTTGGTATTCCGATGATATTGAGACCCTCTTTTGACAACATATTGGCCGTTTTCATGGTGCCGTTGCCCCCAATACATACAAGGGCATCAAGTCCCAGATTCTCATAGTTGTGAATAATCTGATCCGGTTTACCATTGGGCTCACCATGATTTCCGACAAGCTTGTAGGGTTTTTCCCTTGATGTTCCGAGAATGGTACCCCCCAGGGTAAGTATTCCTGACAACTGGGATTCCTTTAATTCGATGTAATCGTTGTTAATCAGGCCGGTATATCCTGCCCTGAAGCCAATGACCTCCATCCCGTATTCCACAATGGCCGTTTTCCCTACGCCACGTATTGCTGCATTGAGTCCCGGACAATCCCCTCCTGCAGTCAGAATACCAATTCTTTTCTTTCTCTTGGACATAATAATATGTTTTGGATAAATGATATCAATATTGATTTAAACTTATCGCCGAAATTACGAAAAACATCGACTGAATCACCTTTTTATATATTTTTGTCTTATTAGAAAAGAACCTAATTTTTTAATTTTAAAACATATAGCAATGAAAAATTTATCATCACTTTTTTTAGCCTTAACCTTTGTGTTAACTTTTAGCTGTCAGAGCGGACAACAAAAGTCGCAGAGCCAGGACGCTGAAAAATCAGCTGAAGTTCTTCCCAACCAACTTAGCGCAGATGAAAAGGCTGAGGGTTGGGTGCTGCTATTTGACGGTGAAACTTCCAACGGTTGGAGAGGCGTTAACAAGCCAAATTTTCCCGCAGCATGGGTTATCGAAGATGGTGCCCTCAAGTGTCAGGGCTCTGGTCGTGGTGAAGCCGGCGCTGCTGATGGGGGTGACATTCTCTATGATAAGGAATTCAGCAATTTTCTGCTTCGCCTGGAATGGAAAATTTCTGAAGGCGGTAACTCAGGCATATTCTACCTGGGTAAGGAAGTGGAAGGATGGCCCATCTGGAAAACGGCACCTGAAATGCAGATACTTGATAACGAAAAGCATCCTGACTCTTTCCTGGGTGTGGACGGCAACCGCAAAGCCGGTTCATTGTATGACCTGATTCCTGCAAAACCGCAAAACACCAAACCTGCCGGTGAATGGAATACTGTTGAGATCCTCGTTTACAGAGGCACAGTTGTTCACAAGCAGAACGGAGAAACCGTTCTTGAGTATCATTTGTGGACAGATAAATGGAATGAACTCGTAGCCGGATCTAAATTTCCCGAACTTAACCCCGACTGGGCAAATGTTGCTGAGTCAGGAGTTATAGCCTTGCAGGACCATGGTGATGATGTCTGGTTCCGCAGCATCAGAATAAAAGAGTTATAGGTTACTTAAATAGACTGAGGTTGTCCTAAAAGTGAAAATCCGGCTGCCCGGCCAGGTTTTCTCTTTCAGGACAACCTCTTTTTTTGAATCTGTTATCAGTATCTCTTTTCCAACCATCACTGCAGCCTTTGCCAAATAAGTATTCAGGGCAGATAGGCAGATGCATTCAATATCTCCTGGTAGTTGTTGTTGTTCATCAGACCCGCAAGTGTTATGCCGGAGTTGCTCTTCATATATTTCCTGATTATCTGCCATCCCAGCCACGCCCCTGTTCTTCCAGGGGATTCAGCCGGAAAACTGTTGGTCTGGGGCCCATCGTTGATGTATCTTACTATGTCCATCTGTTTGGATGAATAGAGCATCTCGTTTTCAATCAGGTAAGTCCACATCTGCGTTTCATTCTTTTTGCACCACTCCACCTGTTCGGATGTATAACCGATCAACAGTGAGTCGTGTGCCGTAGGCATCATTGCCTGCATGAAGTAGAGGAGTTTTCCTTCATGAACCATATGGTCGAGCAGGGTGGTGGCATTTTCTCCCGCCTCAAACTCTCCCATTGCCCAAACATACATTACATCTGACGGAATCATTCCGGGGATCATTTTGCGCTGTTTGTACCGGGGAAAGCCAAGCATCGGATAATAGGCAGTTTGGGCTCCCAGGTATTTGTCGAGACTTATGCCGATAACTCCTTCGGCTACAAAAGCTGATTCATTGAATCCTGATATGCAGGTATGAATAACCGGCAGTGGCTTTGACGGGAAATAATAGCTGTAGTGTTTGAATGCCTGTGTCAATTCCTTTTCAATTTTTGAAAAATCTGAAAACTTTTCTTCAACCAACCGATATAGTGAGGTGATCATCGTGTCGTTTAGAAAAGCGCGGATGTCACCCAGTGTCTCTTCATCATCAATAATGCCAATCCGGATGATGTGGCTGGAAAACAGGTCAGTGAATTCCGGATGTTTTTCACGTAAATTATTAATCTGATCAAGGTCAGGGTGTTCTCCCAAAGACTTAAGTTCCTGTTCAAATCTTACGATTTCAACCTGGTCGGTGATGTCCGATACGTTAATTTTCAGAGGATTTCTATTGCATGATAACATCAGCAGCGCCAACATCAGAATGGGGGATATTCTTAAAAACAGTCTCATTGTCAAATTTATTTTATTCTATTACGCTAACTGTAAAACAATATTGCGAATGTGGGCGAAAAAGTGGAGATTTGCAACCATAAAATCATTGAATAATGAGAATAGCATTGGCGCAGTTTAACTACCGGATTGGTGATTTTGAAGGAAACGCAGAAAAAATAACCGGAGCCATCAGGAAAGCCAGGGAGGAACATGCCGATTTGGTTGTGTTTTCGGAACTTGCAGTGACTGGTTACTACCCGCACGACTTGCTCGAGAGAAAAGAGTTTATTGAAAAGGCGGAGAAAACCATGCAGGAAATCGCCCTTCAGTGTGTAGATATTTCTGCTTTGGTCGGCGGACCGGCAATTAACCTCTCGGATCGGGGCAAAAAGCTTTACAATGCGGCATGGTTCCTGGCTGATGGTAAGGTGAAGGATGTATTCTATAAAACCCTACTGCCGACTTATGACGTATTTGATGAATACCGTCATTTTGAGCCCAATAGTGATTTCAGGGTACTGGAAGCCGGCGGGAAACGGATAGCTGTCACCATCTGCGAGGATGTATGGGATGAGCAACCGGCCGTCAGCGAATTTGACAGGGAAAGTATTTATCAGACTTCGCCTATGGAGGAACTCAGCAGGTTCCACCCTGATATCGTTTTAAACCTTTCAGCCTCGCCCTTCTCCTACAATCAGGAATCCTTCCGCAAGGACATTCTGAAAAGGAAAGCCCGGCAATATGGCATACCTGTAATTTATGTAAATCAGACAGGGGCAAACACCGAAATTATTTTTGATGGTGGATCGGTGGTTGTATCGGCCGAAGGTGAAATCATCCATGAGTTGAAATATTTCGCCGAAGATTTCAGGGTTGTTGATATTGACCATCCCGGGAAGCCTTGTTTGCAGCCTCCCTCAGAAACCATCGTGAAGATACATGACGCGCTTGTACTTGGGATCAGGGATTATTTTCATAAATCCGGCTTTTCGAAGGCTACCCTCGGACTATCGGGTGGAATCGATTCGGCCGTTGTAGCTGTATTGGCCGTCCGTGCTTTGGGTGCTGAAAACGTCAGGGTTTTGCTTATGCCTTCCGGATTTTCGTCGCAGCACAGTGTGGACGATGCCATTGCATTGGCTCAAAATCTGGGGATACAGTATGATATCGTGCCTATACATCAGGCTGTCAGCGCTTTTGAAAGCGGTTTGGAACTTCTGTTTGAAGGACTTCCTCAGGATGTTACTGAGGAGAATATTCAAGCAAGGTCACGTGGCGTCTATATTATGGCTCTTTCAAACAAATTCGGGCATATTGTACTGAACACAACCAATAAAAGTGAGTGTGCCGTAGGCTATGGAACACTTTACGGAGATATGAACGGAGGACTGGCAGTTCTGGGAGATGTTTACAAAACCGATGTATATGGTCTTGCCAGGCTGATAAACAGGGAGGGTGAGATAATTCCTGAGAACTCCATCGTTAAGCCTCCATCAGCTGAGTTAAGGCCCGACCAGAAAGATTCCGATTCCTTGCCCGAATACCATATTCTGGATAAAATTCTGTTTCACTATATTGAACTCAATCAGTCACCGGCCGATATTGTAAGGCTTGGATTCGACACGGAGCTGGTCAATAAGGTGGTTAGAATGGTGAACGTCAATGAATACAAAAGGTTTCAGGCAGCACCGATTTTGCGGGTTAGTTCAAAGGCATTTGGATTCGGAAGAAAGATGCCCATCGTTGCACGATTCTGATGAGATGCTATGCGGAACATGATTTGTTGAGGTTGTATGCCCTGTATTATGTGAAATTTGATATGATTTAAGGTAAAAAAATGTAATTTTGACGATTCAACAAATATTTGGTTCGTATGCTGTATAACGAGGGCTTTAAGGAAATTCTTGATAATCCGAGGTCGTTGTTTTATGTTCTTTCCGCGGAAGATAAAAAAGAAATGCGGAGCCATGTCTCCTTTACCAAATACCGGCGCAACGAAATGGTGTTCAGGGAAGGCGACAAACCTTCAGGTTTCATGATATTGGTTAAAGGTAAAGTGAAAATCTTTAAAGAGGGTGTGGGAGGAAGGGAACAAATTATCCGTCTTTCAAAAGCGCTTGGGATTATTGGTTACCGCGCTATTTTTTCCGGCGAAAACCATATTGCCTCTGCGGTTACCCTCGAAGATTCTGTCGTGGCCAATGTCGATCTTGATTTTATTTTTGGCAAGGCCCTCAGAAACAGTGATTTCTCTCTGGAAGTTATACGCAAGCTGGCGCGCGAACTGGGCTTCTCCAACGCACGCACAGTAGCCTTGTCGCAAAAACACATCAGGGGAAGGCTGGCCGAATCATTGATGCTGCTGGCACAGAAATATGGTTTTGAGCACGATGGTACTACTTTGAAAGTCTACATTTCCCGTGAAGATATTGCCAATCTTTCCAATATGACAACCTCCAATGCAATCCGGACGCTTTCCGCGTTTGCCAACGAAAAACTGATTGCAATCGACGGACGCAAAATCAAGATAATAGATTTAATCCGTCTCGACCGCATAAGTAAACTAGGATAACCCCCTTTGGGTTTTTATTCCTGGATGTAAACCCTTTTTACCCGCTGTGATATTCCGGTCAGGATCTCGTAGGGTATGGTTCCAATCGCTTCCGCTACTTCCTCAATCGATATGTGATCACCGAAAAATTCCACTTCGTCGCCTGGTTGTACTCCCAGTCCTGTTACATTGATCATGCACATGTCCATGCAGATATTGCCTACAATGGATACTCTTTGATTTTTAATAAAAGCAGACCCAATGCCGTTGCCGAGTCTCCGGTCAAGGCCGTCGGCATACCCCAGAGGAACGACTGCAATTTCTGTTGGCCGCTCAATTTTGCCGGCACGGTTATAGCCGACTGTTTCGCCAGGGTCCACCTCTTTCACCTGAGAAACCGTACTTTTCAGAATTCCAATTGGTTTCAGAGGCAAATCCGTGGAGCTTACGCCATAAAGACCGATTCCTAACCGTACCATCTCGAACTGATGGGACGGAAAACGCTCGATTCCTGCAGAATTAAGTATATGCCGGTCAACCTGGTATGACAGGTGGCTTATGAGATAATGGGTCAGTTCATTGAAGTTCTCGATCTGCCTGAGGGTGAAATCATCCAGGCTGGGATCATCGCTGGCAACAAGATGCGAGAAAACTGATTTGACCTTCAGTTGCGGATTTTTCTCCAGAATGTCGAGGAGCTGACGGATCTCTTCCCTGGATTTGAATCCTAACCGGTTCATTCCTGTATCGATTTTGATATGCACCGGGAATTCCTGAAGCGCGTTGTGCCCTGCCTCCATCGCAAAGTCGGCAGCCAGTGCAGCAGAATAAATATTGGGTTCAAGATAATAACCGATAAGGTGCTGAAAGCTGTGGATTTCGGGATTCATCACCACAATGGGTGTGGTGATGCCGGCATTCCGCAGTTCAACGCCCTCGTCTGCCACCGCCACCGCCAATGCGTCAACCCTTTGGTATTGAAGCATTTTGGCTATTTCTACATCTCCGGTGCCGTAGGAAAAGGCTTTTACCATTACCATTATTTTTGTGCCGGGTAGCAACAGAGATCTGAACTGGTTCAGGTTTTCAACCAGGGTATTGAGATTTACTTCAAAAATGGTCTGGTGGGCTTTTTGCTGCAATGCCGAGGAGATTTCTTCAAAACGGAATTCCCTTGCTCCCTTTATCAGGATCACGGAGTGTTCCAGGTCAACCATTCTGAAGCTGGCAATGAAGGCAGAAGCTGAATTGAAAATCTGTTTCCTGAGGGTGAGCAGGTGCGATGATTGTTCTAAATCCCGTCCAATGCCTATCAGGATTTCAATACCTGCATTTAAAAGCATTTGATTCACCTTCCGGTACAAGTCGCCCGCAGTATATCCCGATTGACGGATGTCAGAAAGTATGACGATTTTCCGAAGGTGATTTTTCTCAGCCTGGTGGTTGAGTACCGACAACGCGATTTCGAGCGAATTGATGTCTGAGTTGTAGTAGTCGTTGATCAGCAGGCTGTTTTGAATCCCTTTTTTCAGTTCAAGGCGCATTGCGAGCGGTGCCAGACTTGTAAAGCGGGGCAAAATCCCGGTCAGGGGCACATCCAGGGCTGTTATTGCCGCAAAGCAGTGGCAGGCATTCTCGATAGCCGATGCATCGGTAAATGGAATGGTAAAGGCAGCCATTTGGTGGTTCCATCTGGCTTCGATGGATGTTGTTCCGTTGTTTTTTTGAATATGAAAGCCGATATGGGCTTTATTACCTTCCGAAGACCAGCTGATGGGATTGATCTCCATTGAATTACAGTAATATTTGGCTGGATTGGCCACCTGGTTATGGTCTGCACAGAAAACAAGATTGTCGGCGGACCTGAAGAGCTGAAGTTTCTCGGACACCTTGGCTTCCATAGAGCTGAAATTCTCCTGATGTGCATCCCCAATATTAGTAAAAATGCCAATTGAAGGCCTTATTATCCGTTCAAGGCTGGCCATTTCACCGGGCAATGAAATACCAGCTTCGAAAATACCCAGTGAATTGCCCTGCTGCATGTGCCAGACAGAAAGCGGCACACCTACCTGAGAATTGTAACTTTTTGGACTTCGCACAATTGAAAAATGCTCCAACAGCAGGTCATACAGCCACTCTTTAATGATGGTTTTTCCATTGCTGCCGGTAATGCCGATAACCGGGTAGTGGAACCTTGATCGCTGATAGGCGGTTAACTTTTGCAGTGCCTCCTGCGCATTGGTAACCTGAATGACAGCCACCTTTTTGCCGGGATCAATCTTTACCGGTTCGGATACAACAAATGATTTTACATGTTTCGCAATGAGGTCGTTGATATAAAAATGGCCATTGTTGTGCTGGCCGGTCAAGGCAAAGAAAAGTGTGTTTTCTCCATTTAACAAAGTGCGGCTGTCGATTGACAACTGCGAAATCTCAAAATCTGCCGGCAAGTCATTCCTGGCAATAAAACCGCCTGTAATCCTTGCTATATTTTCAATGGTATACCTCATCATTTTTCGGCGCACACCTTAGTGTAGCATCTTCGGCAAAGTGGCTCATAGATGTCTTTTTCACCCAGAAGTACCACCTGCTCCTTTTCGGTCAGACGATGCGAAAATTGCGCTATGGTACCGCACCTTACACAGACGGCATGAACCTTGGTAATGTAATCGGCAACAGCCATCAATCCGGGAATAGGACCAAAAGGGTTGCCCTTGAAATCCATATCGAGTCCGGCAGCGATAACCCGAATGCCCTGATTTGCCAGCTGAACGGCCACTTCGATCAGATGCCGGTCGAAAAACTGGGCTTCATCGATGCCTACCACGTCAACATCGGCTGCCAAAAGAAGGATGTTGGAAGAGTTCTCCACCGGAGTGGAACGTATGGCATTCTCGTCATGCGAAACTACCTCCAGCGTTGAATAACGAACATCTATGGCAGGTTTAAATATCTCCACTTTCTGCCGGGCAATTTTCGCCCGTTTGATTCGCCTGATCAGTTCTTCTGTTTTGCCCGAAAACATCGATCCGCATATTACTTCGATGCTTCCTGCCCGTTTTCCGCTGTTTAACTCCCTTTCAATAAACATTGATTGTTGTGATATCAGAAATTAGTACTTTTACGTTTTTAATTTGTTTTGCAAAGTAATATAAAAGAACAAATAATTTTCTGAAAAACCACTTACAACTATGGATAATAAAAAGCTGATGCGAATTTTATTGCGTGATGTAACCGAACTGCAGGAACTTGTGGCAGGAATTAAAATAGCTGAAACCTATGACTCGATTGATGTTGAGCTGCTTGCTACGCGGATTTCAGGTGTCAGACATATGCTGGAGGTGTTGTCAGATGCTGCTGCTGCAGGTAAGGTGGAGGTTGAGAAACCAGGCAGGGAGGCAATTGGTGTGAATCCTTCTGCCGTTACCAAAACGGTTATACCTGAACCACCACCAGTTGAGGAACCAGTTACCAGGCAAGAAATTCGTCATGGCGAGACTCCGGTGAGAAAACCTGAGCCTGTTGAATACGCATCAAAGCCTGCGGTTAAAGCAGAAGAAACCGTTCCCCCGCAACCTGAGCCAGTCGAATATGTATCAAAGCCTGCGGTTAAAGCAGAGGAAACCGTTCCCCCGCAACCTGAGCCAGTTGAATTTGTATCAAAACCTGTTGTTAAGGAGGAAGCACCCGTTTCAATTCAGCCTGAGCCGGCTCTTTCCGTTAAATCAGAAGATACTGTTAAGTCAGACGACATGGACAATGATGACATGGAGCTGGAGGAGGAAACAGTGACTGAGGGACCCCAAACTCTTGGTGAGAAATTTTCGCATGGAAGGTCGGTAAACGATCTTCTGCTGGAGCATGGCAAAACCGACTACAAGTTTTCGAACATGCCGGTTGCCAGTTTGCAGGCTGCCATTGGCATAAACGACAGGTTTCTGTTTACGCGCGAATTGTTTGAAGGCAAAAGCGATGCTTTTGCAGAAGCCATACGGAAAATTGATTCTTTTGAAACCATTCATGATGCAGCGGTATATCTGAGGGAGAATTTTAAATGGAAAAAGAACGAGACAAGCCTCAAATTCATTGATCTTGTTAAGAGGAAATTTTTGTAGAACCCCTTCCGCAGGAAGATTTAAGAATAGTGAATTGGATCAACTGAAATGAGCAAACCCGGTAAATTATATATTGTGCCTACTCCCATAGGCAACCTGGAGGATATCACCTTCAGGGCAGTCAGAATCCTGAAAGAGTCAGAATTGGTGCTCGTTGAAGATACGCGTGTTTCGGGGCGTCTGTTGTCACATTACGGAATTCAGGCAAAGATGACATCCCACCATAAATTTAACGAACATGCTACTGTGCAGCGCATTGCCGAAAAGCTGGAATCGGGGTTGGATGTAGCGCTGATTTCCGATGCCGGGACCCCCGGAATATCTGATCCAGGGTTTTTACTGGTCCGAACCTGCATCGAAAACGGCATTGGGGTGGAATGCCTTCCCGGGGCAACAGCGTTTGTGCCTGCCCTGGTAAATTCGGGATTCCCATCCGACAGGTTTGTATTTGAGGGATTTCTTCCTCAAAAGAAAGGACGGCAGAAGAGGTTACTGGCATTGGCTGATGAGAACCGGACAATTGTATTTTATGAATCTCCCCACCGGCTGGTTAAATTACTGAACCAGATGAGCGATGTTTTTGGCCCAGAAAGGAAGTGTTGTGTTTGCCGTGAATTGTCCAAGCTGTTTGAGGAAAATGTCAGAGGAACCATTGCTGAGGTAAGCGCCCACTTCGAAAAGATTCCACCGCGGGGGGAGATTGTGGTAGTGGCAGAGGGCAAACAGGAGAAAATTAAACCATCAAATGTATAAACATCTTTTTTTTGATCTTGACAATACAGTCTGGGATTTTGAAATGAATTCATTTCACGCTATGCATGAGGTCTATCTGGAATATGGTTTGCCTGATGGCAGCTATGCCAGATTCTTTGAAATATACACCCGACACAATGACCATCTTTGGGACCTGTACAGAAGGAATGAAATTGTTAAACAGGTTCTTGCCGCCCAGCGATTTATTCTGACATTCGCTGAAATTGGAATCTTCGGGATAGATGGAATGGCGTTCAACAACCGATACCTCGAACTGATGCCTGGTCAAAAACGTTTATGTGAGGGTGCTCAGGAGGTACTTGAGCGGTTATCGAAGCGTTATGAACTTCATATTATCACCAACGGATTTGTTGAGGTGCAATATAAGAAGTTGGAAAACAGTCGGTTGAGACAATATTTTAACAAGATATTTATCTCTGAAGAGATACAATCACCCAAACCCTCCCTCCAGATATTCCGCCACGCACTTAAGTCATCGAATGCTAAAAAGAAGGAAAGCCTGATGATCGGCGACTCCTGGGAAGTTGACATTGTTGGTGCCATGGAAGCCGGCATCGATCAGGT
Source organism: uncultured Prolixibacteraceae bacterium (assembly GCA_964393915.1). Classification (GTDB taxonomy): domain Bacteria; phylum Bacteroidota; class Bacteroidia; order Bacteroidales; family Prolixibacteraceae; genus UBA1413. The sequence continues at coordinate 13,937 of CAYMXK010000009.1, read as the reverse complement.
ACATTATGCCCCTCAACTGATCAATAATCGTTTCACAGCAGGCGAAACGGAATTGATCACCCGTGCTTCCACCAAAACCTATCGGATAGCAACTCTCCGGGAATTATTGAATATTTTGTAAGGTTTAATTCCATAAATATATGTTAATCAAAATGGTATGTGTTTGCAGAAACTCTTTGCACGCTGGTTAAATATCCCTAATAATTTATAAAGAATCTAAATTATTTTTTTATTGAATAATTCAATAATTCTTTTTTAAATTTGATGTACTTATTAACAGTAAGCATTAACCTCATTATATATTCAAAAATATTAAATTTCGGGTAAGCCAATTTATGGATTTGTATTATTTGTAATACAAAAACAGATAATGCGATTCTTCAGAAATATAGACCTACTTTTTATTCTGTTTAATTTTTAACTTAAAATCGATTTTATGAAAAAAGTTACGCTGTTACTGGCCATGCTGTTACTTGGCCTTCAGGTACTGTTTGCGCAGACCAGAGAGATTACAGGTGTCGTAACTTCCGGGGAAGATGGTGCACCCATTCCCGGGGTTTCTGTAATTGTGAAAGGAACAACTTTAGGTACGGTTACCGATATGGAAGGCCGTTACCGATTGCAGGTTCCTGTTGATGCACAAAATCTTAATTTCTCATTTGTGGGTATGGCAACCCAGGAAATTGCCATTGCAGGACGCAGCAGCATTTCTGTTGTTTTGCAGCCTCAGGCCATTGGTGTTGATGAGGTCGTGGTAACCGCCCTGGGTATCAGGAGAGAACGACGCGAGGTAACTTACCAGACCCAGAGGGTTGGTCAGGAAGAACTTACAATGGTTGCACCTACCCGCGCAGCCAGCGCCCTTGCGGGTAAGGTTGCCGGTCTACAGATTAATGTGCAGGATAACGGAGTAAACCCATCGTCACAAATTTTGTTGAGGGGCTTGCGTTCCATCAGCGGTGACAACTCGGCCCTTATCGTTATCGACGGTTCAATTGCCTCCCAAGGTGCCTTTGATGCCCTGAATCCCAGCGACATTGCTGACATCAGTGTGCTGAAAGGCGCAACCGCTGCTGCACTCTACGGATCGAGCGCTGGTAACGGCGCACTTATTGTAACTACTAAAGGTGGTAAGGAAGGGCAAAAATTTACCGTTGGCTTAAATGCATCTTATACAATGGACAAGGTGGCCTATATGCCCGACTTCCAAACTGAATACGGTACAGGTTGGGAAGGCGCGTACGACAATGTTGAAAACACCAACTGGGGCCCACGTTTCGATGGTACCCTCCGCCAGATAGGACCCACATTCCCAGATGGCTACGGACTGGAAACACAAATGGTGCCTTATGCTCCGGTTAAGGATAACCTGCTGCATTTTTACAACAACGGTCAAACTTTTAACAATACCTTTTATTTGAGCGGTAGCGGCGAAGACAGCAAGTTTTACCTGTCTATAGGTGATCAGCGCTCCGATGGTATCGTTCCTGACGATACATATCAGCGAAATACCTTCAGGGTTAACGCCAGCAAGAAAATGGGCAAGGTTGAGCTTTCGGCCAGTACCAGCTTTTTTACAGACAAAACCGACGTGGTTGGTGGTACTATTGGCGACCAGGACAGACCTCTTTACTGGTTTGTTCTGAACACACCGGCCAATATTCCACTTTCAGAATACAAAGACTGGGACAACCCGCTGAGTTACGGATATGCCGACAACTATTACAACGCATACTACCAGAACCCCTACTGGGCTATAGGGACCAACCGGGATATCGATGAATCAAACCGTTTGGTAGGTAACATTAACCTCTCATACGATATTTTGAGCTGGCTGAATTTTACTGCCAGGGCTGGTTTAAACAATGTTTGGGGTAATGGTAAAAACTGGCGTGCTTTCCAGGATTACGACCACGACCTGCAGCCTTCGCACTCAGCCGTTTCGTCGTTTGTTGAAGACAGCGAATTCCAAACCAAAACTTATACTGCTGATGCTCTCCTTTCGGGTGACTTTAAGTTTCTGGACGACTTTACCCTGAAATCAATTCTGGGTACCACTGTTTATTCCACCGATTATCGTGGAAGTTCAATAAGGGCCAACAACCTTAGTATACCCGGTTTCTATGACATTTCAAATGGTACGGGTAATCTTGTCGGAACGGTTGACGAGTCGGTGAAAAGGTTTTACGGATTCTTCGGTGACTTTACCCTGGGATACAAAAACTTTTTCTTTATCAACTTCTCTGGCCGCAACGATTGGACCTCGACCCTTGCAAAAGGGAACAACAGCTATTTCTACCCGGCCGTGGGTGCGTCGTTTGTTATAACCGATGCTTTTCAGGCACTCAAAAATAACGAGGTCTTGTCGTATGCAAAAGTAACCCTCAGTAATTCAACAGTTTATAACGACCTTTCGCCCTACCGGATAAATGAAACTTACACACAGCATGTTTCCTTCCCGTTCGGTTCGGTTAACGGTTTCTACCTATCTCCTACAGCCGTTGATGCAAACATCACCAAAGAAAAGATCAACACTACCGAGGTAGGTCTGAACCTTGGGTTCTTCAAAAGTCGTATGTGGATTGATGCTTCTTACTTCAATACCATAACGTCGGACCTTATTACCTTTACAACGCCTTCAATTACTTCGGCCTCCACATCGTTCCTTACCAACATTGGTGAACTTCAGGGAAAAGGGCTTGAACTGACCCTTGGTGGAACATTGTTGCAACTTAATGATTTTAAATGGGACATTAACCTTAATTATTCTTCGAACGAAACCGTTGTAAATGAGATTTACGAAGGTTTGGACGAAGTAGCAGTTACAACAACTGGTCAGAGAGGTGTTTATGCAGTGGTTGGTGAGGCTTTCCCTCAAATGAAGGCCAATGTATACCAGCGTGACCCGCAAGGCCGTATCGTAATTGACCCGGCCAGCGGCCATCCGCTCACCGAAACCGGCCTTTTTAATCTGGGTAAAACCACCCCCGATTATATTGTGGGACTCAACTCATCGGTAAGCTTCAAAGGTTTCACCGTATCGGCTACAATGGATTACCGTACAGGACATGTTTACTTTGAACAGGGATCCGATCAAATGGAATTTACCGGCCGTTCAATGGCCAGTATCTCTGCCAACCGCCAGGATTTTGTAATACCCAATTCGGTAATCCAAACCAGCCCCGGTGTATTTATTGAAAATACCAACATAGCAGTTGCCGGCGGCCGTCAGAGTTATTGGACCGACGTATACAACGACGTCAAATCGAACTATGTAAAGGACGCTACAGCCCTTAAACTTAGGGAGCTGCTCGTGAGTTATGAACTGCCTGCCAATCTGGTCAGCAAAACACCTTTATCAAAAGTTTCGCTCGGATTCATCGGTCGTAACCTGATGACCTGGTTGCCAGCCGATAACCGTTTCTCCGACCCGGAGTTTAACAACACGAACAACAATGCTATTGGTATCGGTGGTTTCTTCCAGTCGCCTCCTACTAAATCCCTTGGTTTCAGTTTAAATGTTGAATTTTAATAACTTGAGAATATGAAAAACATACTTAAATACGCATTTTTGCTGTTGGCCACCGTTTTAATGGCATCGTGCGAGGACTTTCTGGATGTAAACGATGACCCGAACAATCCGGTTACGGTTTCTCCCGACCTGGTTTTGCCAACCGCGCAGGTTTATACTGCCAATGTATTGCATCAAAACCGCTACTTCAACAATTTGGGTAACATGATGATGTACAACTGGAGCCAAAGCGACGGTTTTGCATGGTATCCCGATGAGTTCAAATACAACGTTACATCATCGTTTTATCAGCAGCTTTTCAACTACAGTTATTCAAACACGCTGAAAATGTACCAGATCCTCGACCAACTGGAAAGTCCTTATGACAATTACAAGGCTATCGCCAAAGTAATGAAGGCTTACCATTATCAGTTGCTGGTTGACAGCTACGGCGACATTCCTTACAGTGAAGCACTCCAGCGGAGCCAGGAAGCTACCCCGATATACGACGACGCCAAAAGCATTTACGAAGACCTTATCTTGCAGCTCGACACTGCCATAATGCTGATAAAGAATGCACAGGTTGCCGTTGTTCCGGGTGCAGATGATGCCATTTTCAAGGGTAACGGTTAAGCTACGTGTTTTGGTGCGCCAGTCAAGCATGGCTGGACGCGAAGGTTACCTGAAAGCCGAATTTGACAAAATTGCAGCCGAAGGGTCTGGTTTCATTACTGCCGATGTAGGCGTTAACCCGGGTTACGTGCAGGAAGAGAATAAACAAAGCCCCCTTTGGAACACTTTTGGCAAGGATGTGGCTGGAACGGTCACTATGAACAACAATGCAACCTGTGCCACCGACTATATTTTAAATTTCCTCACTGAGATGAATGACCCTCGCATAGACCGGCTTTATGAAAAACCCTCCACCGGTCACCTTGGTGTACCTCAAGGGTTACTCGATTATGATACACCTGTGGTGGATGCGTTCATGCCCGAGAAGGTTTCGAATATAGGTCCCGGTATTTTGAAGGGACCCAATATGCCTGCCATTGTGTACACTTTGGCCGAATCCTATTTAAACCAGGCCGAAGCTCGTCAGCGTGGCCTGATAACCAGTGGCGATGATGCCAAAACCCTTTACCAGAAAGGTATTCAGGCATCGTTTACAACACTGGGCGCAGGAGATGCCACCCAATATTACTCTCAGGTTAAGAACCTTGCAGGATGGGATGCCTCGTCAAATAAAATACAGGCCATCATTACCCAAAAGTGGATCGCAGTGAATGGCATGTCGGCCGAACAATCGTGGTTCGACTACAGTCGTACAGGTTTCCCGGCCGGATTGCCAATATCCATGCAGGCTACCACTCCCAACCGTCCGGTCAGGTTGTTTTACCCTGCTGGCGAGTATTCCTCAAACGGAGCTAATGTGCCTACGCAGCCCAATGCTTTTACTGAAAAGATTTTCTGGGGTAAATAATTAAAAACTGATCATTATGAAAACATTGAGATATATTTTATTATTCATTTTAAGTGTTGGTTTATCAAATTCGTGTCTTATTGAAGATGAAACCAACCTTGACCAGAACGGTAAAGGTCCTAATCTAGGAGGCTTTGAGCAGGCCCGTACCACCTTTGCCGCCATTGCCGACGGTGAGGCATACAAATTCGATGTTAAGGTGAAGGTG